>JAVBSZ010000101.1:0-11580 GCA_031556415.1 Opitutales bacterium
AACCAATTACGCACGCAACGCCCGTCAAGGTTCATATCCGCGTCCGCAAGCGCGACGTCTTCATTTGCCGCAAGCGCCGCGACAAGCCCGCAGATGATCTCCCTGAGGCTGCCGGATTTTACGGTTTGGCGGAAGCTTTCCGCGCCGTTGACAAAGGCAAGAAGCTCACCGTACGAAAGGGATTCATACCAGTCGCGCATCAGAATCTTCGCGGACACGTCCGTCATTTTTTTTCGATTTTCCCGCAGATTTCGCCGACGGTGCGCACTATGCCGTCCTCAAAGATGTCCACGCCGAAAGCGTCCTCAACATGCACGGTGAGTTCCGCCATGTCAAAAGAGTCAAAGCCAAGATCAACGCGCAGATCGGTCGAGGGGGAAAGCCGCCCGTACGCTTCGGCGCCCTTGTTTGCGAGTATGTCGCCTATTATGCGCGCGAGTTTTTCCATCATTTCAGCGTCATTGCGGGAACATCATGTCCCTATTTTTAACGGCCATGTTGAGAGACACTTTGGCGTAGATTTTGTCCCCAAAATACACGTCCCTGATTTCCGGAATTTTCAGATTCTCGTCCATGCCGCTGTATTTTGAAAAAATGATTTTGAACGAGAGGCCGTTGCCCGCCACCGTCAGCCCGCTTATCAGCGAGGTGTGCGGGTTTATGTAGAACATTGTGCGCCGGCTCTCCATGTCCACGGTGGAAATGCACTCCTTCATCTCCCCCTCAAACTTCACCGCGCCCTCGTAGTTTATCATTGAATTGTACACGTCCGCATGCTCGTCCGGCGGGAAGGCGCGCTGCGCGAGGGCATCGTCAAAGATTGTGAGCGCCCTGATTTTTTCCGACTCCTCGTACTTCAGCGGCTCCCTGCGCCCGGCCACGCCGCCTTCCGGCAGAAACCACACCTTGCCGCGCTGGTCTATATAGTAGCATTTGCTTTCATCATCCGAACTTATTTTCAGAAAGGCCCTGCCGTCGCGCTTTTTGATGCAGTAAAAGGGCATGGTAGCGTCGGAAAACTCAACCTCACCCTTCAGCATGATGTCCGTAATCGCCGCAAAGCTTTCAAGCGTGCCCGTCTCCTGGTAAAATTTTTTGACTATGGAGTTTGCCATGTTGTCAAGCAGCTTCCATTTGAATACGGGCGCCGGAGTTTCATCTTCCACGCGGGCGAGCTGCTCGCGCGCGGAAGCCTTGTGCCTTTCCTTCGCGGAATCGGAAGTGTGCTTTATGAGTATGACTGCGGAGGAGACCATCGCCGCAAGTATCACGACACTGGTGAAAATTTTGAGAAAGGTTACGGTTATGCTTCGCGCGCTTTCGATATTTTCCGCCTTACGCGAAGTTTCCGCGCCGCGAGACTGGATCTGTTCCACGCCGTCCATCCTTGAAACCTCCACGGGATCCAAACCCCTGTTTTTCGGCCTTTCCGGTAGATAAAACGACTCGTCGACATAGACGACTTCTTCAACGATTTCATACTCGTCCCCGTTCTCGTCAATTTCCACCTCGTACTCTTCATATTCCTCGGGCCCCTCGTATTCTTCATACTCTTCGCACTCTTCGTACACGTAATCGTCGCCGTCGAAAAACTGGGACGGAGGCGCGGGGTGCCCGCGCGGAGGCGGAGGTCTGAAATGCGGCTGGTTTCGGAAGCCGTACATGTGGAGATAGCCCGGAGGGGGCGGAAACCCCGGAGGCGGAGGCATTCCGGGTGGAAACGGAGGCGGGAAGCCTGGAGGGGGCGGAGGAAAACCGCGCGGCGGCATCGGCCGCCTGCGTGCGCCGCGTTCCTCGGAAGCGCCGGCGCCGGAATTTTCCGCAGAATTTCCTTCCGCGGAATCTCCAGGGTTTCGGCGATTGTCCTCCTCTTTGGCCATGTTTAAGCCAGCTCTTCTATTGAAACGTCATGCGGCCTGCCGTCGACGCTCACCCTGAAGGAGTTCTTCTTGCCGTTGGGCTTGAGTTCCGCGCACGCGTTCTTTGCGGGCTTTGCCTTGAGCTCGAAGGCGCTTGCGGGCTTCCTATACATGTCCGCAAGCTGCTGCGGGAACATGGCGTATATCACGCAGTGTTCGTCGTCCGTGGGCAGGCCCTCGGCCTTGAGCTTTGCGCGCAGGTCTTCCATGCCGGGCTTTGCCAGGTCAGCCGGACGCACGTCGATGGGCTCTTTTCCGGATTTCTCCGCGGCGAGCTTCCTTATTTCGGGGTCAACCGGCGCGGGCGTCCTGCCGTAGTAGCCCAGCGCGATGTCCATGGCCTGCGGGCTGAAATTCTTCCACCTGCCGAACTTCACGTTCATGACGGCCTGCGTGCCCACTATCTGGGAGGTCGGGGTGACGAGCGGAATCCAGCCGAGCTTTTCGCGAACGTAGGGAACTTCCGCGAAGACCTCCGCGAACTTGTCCTCCATGTTGAGCTCCTTGAGCTGGTTTCTGAAATTGGAGAGCATGCCGCCCGGGACCTGGTAGACGAGCGCGTCGGAATCTATCACCTCGTTCTGCAAAGAGGTGTAGGCGCCGAGTTCTCCGTAAATGCTTTCGAAGTAGCCGCGCAGTTCGCGCAGCGTCTTGGTGTCGTAATTCGGCGCGCGCTCATGTCCGTCCAAAAGCGCGAGCATCCTTGCGGCGTCGGGCTGGCCCGTGCCGTTTGCGAAGGGGACTATGGAAGTGTCAATGGCGTCCACGCCCGCGTCAACCGCCGCGTAATAGGTTGTGGCGCCGAGGCCCGCGGTGTCGTGCGTATGCAGCCAAACGGGGATTTTGATGTTCTTCTTGAGGCCGGTGATTATCCTGTGCGCCGTCATAGGCGGGATGAGGCCCGCCATGTCCTTGATGACAATGGTGCTGCAGCCCATTTCCTCGAGCTCGCAGCCCATCTGCACGAATTTCTCAATGGTGTGCACGGGGCTTGTGGTGTAGCATATCGTGCCGTGGGCCTCCTTGCCGGCCTTCTTGGCGGCGTCAATTGCGCACTTCATGTTGCGCGTGTCGTTGAGCGCGTCAAAAATCCTGAAGATGTCCATGCCGTGCCTGGCGGAGCAGTTGACGAACGCGCTTACGACGTCGTCGGCAAAATTCGAGTACGCGACGATGTTCTGGCCGCGAAGGAGCATCATGTGCTTCGTCTTAGGGCAGGCCTTTTTGAGGGCGTCAAGACGCGCGAAGGGGAATTCGCCGAGGAAGCGCAGGCCGGAGTCTATCGTGGCGCCGCCCCAGGTTTCGAGCGCGCCGAAGCCCATGCCGTCAAGCAGCTTGCAGGCGGGGAGCATGTCCTTTGTGCGCATGCGCGTTGCCGCGAGAGACTGGTGCCCGTCGCGCAGGACGGTGTTGTTGAATATAACTGGTTTTGCCATGTAGGTTCCTTGTATGTTGTGTAAATCGGTTCTAGTTTTGCGCATTCGGCGCGGGGTTTGCGGCAACTTCGCTTTGGGCGTCGAGAAGCTCCGGATGCTCCGAAAAGTCTATCCAGTCTCCGACGACCCTCAGCGCCTCGCGCAACTGGATGTCAAAGTCCGGAGCGTCGGGCTTGCCCTTTTTGGCGGCCTTCTTTTTCTTGGCGGAATCCTCGCCCGCCTCCTCGTCGAGGACCTTCTGGATTTCCGCCTTCTCCTTTGCGGAGTTGAGCAGCATCTCCTCGTTATGGAAGTTGGATTTTGCAAGGTCCGTCTGGCGCTCGCGCATGAGGTCGGCAAAATTTTCGTCTCCCTTGCGCTCGTTCTGGCGATTTTCAAAATTCAGGCTCCACTGCTTCTGGTCCTGCTTGCGCTTGAACCAGTCAAGCCTCTCGGAAAGAAATTTGAATTCGTCGAGGTTGTCGCGTCTGAGCAGGGATTTTTCCGCGAGTTTTGATATGAGCCTGTCCCCCCTCTCGCCCTGGAAGCCGTAGGCGCCCGCGTATTCTATCGTGGCGGCGGGGATGCTGTCCCACTTGAGGGCGTAGTCCTTGTTCTCCTCGCCAACCTCCATGTAGTCAAAAACCGACGGCAGCACGATGTCCGAATTTATGCCGCGCAGCTGTATGGAATCGCCGTTCGGTAGGTACCACTTCTGCACGGTGATTTTTGCGGCGCTCTTGAGGGACTTGTCAAAGGTGTCGAGCGGGTAGATTGTCTGGACGGTGCCCTTCCCGTGAGTGGCCTTGTCTCCAACCACGACCGCGCGCTTGTAGTTTTGAAGCGCGCCCGCGACGATTTCCGTTGCCGACGCCGAAAGGCGGCTGACGAGTATAACCAGCGGGCCGTCCCAGACCACCGCGGGGTTTTCGTCGGCAAGGTATTTTACGCGGCCGGCCATGTCGCGCACCTGGAGAACGGGGCCGCTCTTGATGAAGAGCCCGGCAAGATCCACGGCCTCGTTGAGGAAACCGCCGCCGTTCCTCCTCAAATCCAAAACCAGCCCCTTTACGCCGCGCTCCTTGAGCTTGCCGATGAGCTCCTCAACATCCTTGGTTGTGCTGAAGCCCTTTGTGGCGCCCTCGGCGTTGTTCTCGCCGTAGAAGGCGGGAAGGTCTATTACGCCGACTGCCACCGTGCGGTCTTCCCCCGCGGGGACGTCGAAAATCTCCGCCCTTGCGAGTTTCGTTGTAAGCTGTATTTCGCGCCTGATGAGCGTGATTGTCTTGCGGCCCGAGGGGTTGTTTGCGGGTTCTATGAGCAGGCGCACGGGCGTATCAGCCGTGCCGCGTATCATTTTGACGACCTTCTTAAGCTTCATGCCCACGGCGTCGACCATCTCTCCGTCCCGCTGTCCGACGGCGAGAATTCTGTCTCCCGGGTGAAGCTCCTTGCTTTCCTCCGCCGGCCCTCCGGCTATGAGTTCGGCTATTGTGCAGTAGCCCTCCTTGTCGAGCAGCTGCGCGCCTATGCCCACGAGGGCGTTGCGCACGGCTATGTCAAAATCCTCAAGGGAATATTCGGAAAGGAACGAAGTGTGCGGGTCATAAAAACCGGCGAGGGAATTGAGGAATATCTCCTGGATTTCAACGGAGTCTGAAGAATTGTAGTTTTCGAAAAGCCTTTCGTAGCGCTTGAGCACCTCCTTTTTGGCCTTGGCGAGCTTCTCCTCGTAAGTGCGCGGGGCCTCCTCTTTCTCTTCGGCCTTGAGCTCCTCCTGCTGCTTCTTGAATTTTGCTATGTCCTCCTTGTCCTCTGCGGCCTCGCTTAGCATGTCAACCTGCTCCTCGTCGGAATCGTAGCCGAGTATCTGGTTTATGATGTCGAACTTGAGCCTCTTTTCCCAGAGGGCGTCGGCCTCCTGCATGGAGTTCGGCCAGTCCGCCTTGGTCCTGTCCGGAGAAAAATCGTCCTTCGAGGCGAGGTCGAACGGCGTCTCCATGCGCTTTTGAATCCACGCGAGCCTCTCGTTGGAGCGCTCAAGGAACTTGTCGTAAATGGAGTACGCAGGAAGCAGCGTTCCCTGGTGCAGCATGATGTCTATGGTGGGAGCAAAAAGGTCCTGAAACTTGTGGACGTCCTCCGAAAGGAAGACCATCTTGAAGAAATCCAGATTTGACATGTACTCTCGCAGGAACTCGCGCACGTCTATGTCCTGCAGGCTCTGGCGCTGGTAGTGCGCCTTCTCCATGCAGAGCACTATCCACTTCGTCTCGTTGCGCATCTTTTCGGACGTCTGCAGCGACACGGGCCCCTTTTTTGGAACGCCGACGGGTGAGGCAAAAACCGTTCCGTACGGGGAGAAGACGGCCGCGGCGCAGAATACAATAGCGCAGGCAAAAAATCTTTTTAAGCCTAATTTCATAACTTTTTGACTATATTTCAATGCTTTGGGATTTGTCCACATAATTTGCGATTTTGGAAGCGCGCCTTTAAGCGGGATGGTTCTGTATTTGTCTTATTATGGCTGTGGCGCTTGAAGCTTAGACGCGCAGAATTCAAAATGTTTGATTATAATCTGTCTTTTGCGCGCTTGAGCGTGTCTTTTTCATCGTCCGTGAGCGACGCAAAACCCTCGGCGCTTATCTTGTCGAGTATCCTGTTGACCTCCGCGCGCAGGTCGGCATCGCTGCTGATTCTTACGTTAAATGACATATCGGAAGCGGACATGTTTCTTTTAGGCTCCTTGCTTGCCCCCCAGAAGCGCCCCGCCCTGCCGGAGGACGAAGCCGAAGGACGGCCAAAGAGCCTGCCGTTACGGAAGTACGCGAATGCCAGCGCGCTAACCATCCCGCCCAGGTGCGCCGAATACGCTATTGGGTCCGAATTGTTCGGCGCAAGTTCCATAAAGACCATTCCAAAAAGCTCCATAAGCCCTATGATGAGCAGTATCATCTTGGGGCGCATCGTAAGGGGGATGACGAAGAAGAAAAGGAATGTGACGGGCCTGTCCTCCCATGAGGCGCAAAAATAGGCGGTAATGCCCAGCACGCCGGCGGAGGCGCCGACCATGAAGGCCCTGTCGGCATCCATGTAATTGACCGCCGTCCAAAGCAGCGCCCCGCCGAATACGGAGAGGAAATAAAGAAGGAAGAACTTCGCCTTCCCCAGCATGCCCTCCACAGCCGGCCCCATGAAAAAGAGCACGAGCATGTTGATGAAGATGTGCAGGAAACCCTCGTGCAGAAAGGAGTAAGTCAGCAGAGTCCAGATTTTGCCGCCTTCAAGCGCGGGGATTGAAAGCGCGAAGTAGCTTTCAAGCGAGAAGCCCTTTATCCAGCCGCCCAGCACAAAGCTCAAAACGAACACGGCGAAGTTCGCCGCCAATATAATATTGACCGCAGTCCATCTGCGCCAATTCGCAAAAACGCGAGGCGCAGGACGCATATAATCCCTGTCGCTTATCATTTTTAAACGGGATATTTTGACCCAAACGCGCCGCTTTTCAACCACAAAGCTCTAAAAAACGCGCCAATTTCAGGTGAGCGCGTTCCGTTTGGCAACCACTATTCAAAAATCAAACTAAGCGGGTATAAATAAAAAGCCAGCGCAATGCATGCGAGCCTAGCGCAGGCGCCCTTTTCCAGACACTTTTTCAAAAAAAGTAAAAGAATCAGAAGCAGCACAATAAGAAAGCCGGCAGCCTGCACGGAGAGACCGAGAACTATGTCCGCATCATCATCCCCCAAGAGTATGATTGACGCCGCGAAAGTCCCAAAAATCTGAAAAACGAAGATGAAAAATGCGGTGGTCAGCCAGAAGAGAACTTGAACTTTTGCAGGTTTAGCTTGCATGGCTTTAAGCTTTTGAAATGTGGTATATCGTGGCCGCAAAATAGATGAACAAGCCCCAGGAGAGCGCCTGCATAAAAATCCTCGAGTAAAAACCCAAATTCAAAAGCTTTCCGCATATAAAAATGGAAGTCTGCGCGACGAGGAAGCCGAACATCAGCGCAAGCGGCGCAAGCCAGAAGGTACTTTCAAGAAGCAGCATTGAAAGAAAGAAAAACGGAACAATCGCCTGAAACAGCGCCACCGCCAGCAGCGCCAGCACAAAAGCCAATATCCCGTTCTTTTTCATTATAACATCTAAATTAAGTCACTTTTTCCCCGACTCCCGCCCGTTATCCGCCATTCTGATGCGTTCGGTTTCCGAAACCGGCTGAGCCATGAACCTCCGGGGCGTTCGCATCTGCCATTCGCAGTCTTCCGTTTCCAATACGATTTTGTTGCGTTCAATCTTGTAAATGCGCGTATCTATAACCTCACGCTGCCAGTCAAAGGTCCTTATTATGAGCTTGCCGTCCTTAAACTCGTATTCGGAATTGCGGCAATATATCGCACCGCCGTCTATTGGCTCAAAAAAAACTCGTTCCCATTGCCGATTTTCTGAATTTTCAAATAACCTATAAATATTTATGGTCATATCGTGCACCCCGTCATGTATGATGAGAACGAGCTCGTCATACCCGTCATTATCCACATCCTGCTGAAATATCTGCGGGGAAAACGTTGCGTTAAAAGAATCAAAAAACAAGAAATCCTCTTCCTGCACAACGCCGACGGCATATCCCGTAATTCCAGGCTCCCTACCGGCCGTTAACTGTACGACCCTTATTTTCTCCACGTCTTTGACCGGAAATTTTGACGAATCGAGCATGTATTCTTTAATCTCTCCGTCTTCTCTCATGTCGATGTTTTTTGCACACCCGCACAAGAAGACTGCACCCGCAAGCACGGGCGCAGCCAATGTTTTTTTAATTGAAGATATTACAAACAAATTCATTTGCCGGATTGTTTTCCGGCCTTGTTCGTCTTGTCAATAAAATCTTCTACTTTCCCGCTTCCGTACTTTGTATTGTAATGTTCTTTCCAGTATTCCGCCTGCTTTTTGACATCGTTGCCTTGTGGTATAGGTTCTTCTTTTTGTGCATACTTAATCCTTGCCAACCCCGCAGCTATCCTGTCGTCCTTCATGACGTCCTCAAATTCTATTCGTTTTCCGCCATTGAATTTGTCCTCCAAGGCTTTCACCGCTTTCGAGATGGCTTCTTTTCCCGTCTCATTATTGTTTATGCCTCTGAACGTATCGTATTCCATTTGGAATAGACCCAGCGCCGGGCCCTTCCCATCCTGAACCCTTCCGCGCAGGTCGCTTTCAGCGCACGCGGTACCAAAGAGCAAGTCTTTGGCGTCTTCTGTATTGAAGTAGCCTTTACCTGTCATTTCGGCAAGGGTGTCGCAGGCTTCTTTTATGGCTTCGGCGGCCTTCTCAGGCGTCAACTCGCGCGAATATCCCTGGTATTTTTCCCTGATATCCTTTACGTATTGCGCTTCTTCCTCGGAAGTTTTAAGGGTGGGCTTGGGCCCTTTTTCTCCGTTTTTCTGCCATTCCCTCAATTCCGCCTTCCATCTTTCAAAATTCTCTTGGGCTTTTTTGTCGGCGGCTGCGCCGTCGGGCTTCACCTCTTCGTTGATTTTTCCTTTCTCAGTAATGCTTTTAATTTCCTCCTCCTTTTCTTTCTCAATGCCCATTGCCTTTCCAATTTCCTCAGCAAGGCGCTTTCCGCCTTTCGCGGCGGGATTGTTCTTTTCACCGCCGGGAACCGCTCCGGCATTTGCATCCCCGTTCGCGTCCGCAAACGTGAACTGTCCGCCTTCGGGCGTTCCGGCGGGAACACGGTTGGGGTTGTTGGGGAGTTCTCCGTCTTCGCCTATGAGTTTGGAATCTTCCTCCTCTTCTTCATCGCCTCCGGTGAACAGGTCTGCGGGTCTGACGATATCGCAGATGAGCAGCGTGAGGTTGCGCAGGCATTCCGCGCTTTCAAAGGAGTTTAATTCATCGTCCCCTTTCAAACCGTTAAGGTGCGCTATTTCGTGCAGGATGACCGTTGAGCGCGCGTTGAGGCCCTTTTCGTCGCCTTGGGCTTTTTTGAAAAACGCGTCGTATATTATGATGACGCCATTTTGCGTGTCCGCGCCGGATAGGACGGAAGGAACCTCATTCCCGTCTCCGTCCTTAAACACCTTTTCCCTGCGTATGTTCAAACCCGCTTCTATGGATTTGATTGCAGCCACGTATGCGTCTGAAAGCGCACGCAAGCCGCCTGCGTCAACTTCCCCGTAAATCATGGAAAGATATTCAGAGGTTTCCGGAGTCCCCGCTTTTATCCGCCCAAGCGCATGCTTTGAAATATTGTAAGCTATGCCTATGAACCTGCCTATAGCCTGCGTTTCAGAAGCCTTTGAAAGGCCGCTGTATGAATAGCCAATCCGTTTGCCGTTTATTTTTATGTAATAGTGTGCGTTCATCCGCACACAATATCACGACATTTTCTCCCGCGCAAATTTACTTTGGGAACTTTTGATTGTTCGAAAACTTTTGAACTTTTTGAAGCGCTTAGAGCGCCACCAATTGAATGGGCTAATGCCCCTTACGGCAGCTGTTTCGCAGTGAGCCTATCCCCCCTGGGATACCTGCTTAACGCGCACGATTTGTGATGAGAAATTCACACACAAGAAAGGCCTGCGGCGGGAGCGTGCAAACAGTACGCGACCTATGCGAGGTTTTCGAAGCAACGCCGCTAGGCGTCAAAAGCATTCGCCAAAACTAGAGCTTGCTTAACGCGAGCGATTTTGGATGCAGAAGCAGGCACGAAAAAGCCCCGCAGTGGGAGCGTATGAGTAATACGTGACCACTGCGGGGCTTTTGAAGTAACGAACTGCTGCGCCAAAAGCGCCGCGTTAAGCGCGGTTGGCGGAGCCGAGGACGTTGTTAATCTTGTGCATGTACAGCTTCTTGAGCTCGTCGCGAGCGGGGCCGAGGTACTTGCGGGGATCGAATTCGGCGGGCTTCTTGGCGAAGACTTCGCGGACGGCGGCGGTCATGGCAAGGCGACCGTCGGAGTCGATATTGATCTTGCAGACGGCGGATTCGGCGGCCTGGCGGAGCTGCTCTTCGGGGATGCCGACTGCGGCTTCGAGTTTTCCGCCGTTGGCGTTGATGAGGTCAACGTACTGCTGCGGGACGGAGGATGCGCCGTGAAGGACGATGGGGAAGCCCGGGATGCGAGTTTCGATTTCCTTGAGGATGTCGAAGCGCAGCGGGGGCGGAACGAGCTTACCGTCGGCGTTGACGGTGCACTGGTCGGGTTTGAATTTGAACGCGCCGTGCGAGGTGCCGATGGAAATCGCCAGCGAGTCCACGCCCGTCTTTTTGACGAAGTCTTCAACCTCTTCGGGCTGGGTGTAGGTGTGGTGTTCGTGCGAAACGTCGTCTTCAATGCCGGCGAGAACGCCGAGTTCGCCTTCGACGGTGACGTCGTACTTGTGGGCGTATTCCACGACCTTGGCGGCGAGCTCCACGTTCTGGTTGTAGGGCAGCGCGCTGCCGTCAATCATGACGGAGGAGAAGCCGTACTCTATGCAGGATTTGCAGAGTTCGAAAGAGTCTCCATGGTCGAGGTGGAGGACGACGGGGACGTTGAAGCCGAGCTCCTTGGCGTATTCGCAGGCGCCCTGCGCCATGTAGCGAAGGAGCGTCTGGTTGGCGTACTTGCGCGCGCCGGAGGAAACCTGGAGGATGACGGGGGATTTCGTGTCAACGCAAGCCTGGATGATGGCCTGCATCTGCTCCATGTTGTTAAAGTTGAATGCGGGAATCGCATATTTTCCTTCGAAAGCCTTTTTGAAAAGCTCGCGCGAATTTACCAAACCGAGTTCTTTGTATGATACCATGATGTTTGCCTGATTAGATTTTTTGAAGGCGGAATATTACGCTCCCCCAAGACCCAAAGGCAACAAAAATTTCCGGGGCGAGTCTGTGGGATTTTTTGAACGGCCGCGGCGGCAACAGCGTCTTAGATTGAAGCATACAGACACTTATACTACACAAACTGAAACCATGAAATTTTTAAGAAAAATCTCGGGATATCTTTCGCGGCGCAAAAAGAGGCTCATAGCCCTTCTTGGCGTCCCCCTAGCCCTCCTGCTTTTTGCGGCCTACGCCAACAGCCGCATAGAATCATGCTCAAGCAAGGTCTATTACACTGCGGAAAGCGCGCCGGAATTCGGGGTGGCGCTGCTTCTGGGAACGTCGAAATACATAGGAGGCTCTTATGACAACCCATACTAAAATAAACTCATAGACGCTGAGCCGGAACTTTACAATGACGGACCCGTCAACAA
>JAVBSZ010000068.1:0-4029 GCA_031556415.1 Opitutales bacterium
GGAGCTTTTCCACGACCTGGGCGGCGCTTTCGTCCGTCACCTCGTCCCACAAAAATATTTTGCGCTCCTTTAGAAAGAGCTTTTTGATTTCCTCGTTTTGCGTTGTCCTTGTTTCTTTGTTGCAGTCTTCACTCATGGTTATTTAGATGTTATTTCAAATATTGCGTAGCCCGAGAGCAGCTCCGGAAGGAACCTGCACTCCTTGCGCCAGCTCGCGTCAAGATAGTGTTCGCGGCTGATTTTTATATCGTTGGTTTTGCAGAAAACTTTAAAGGAAGATACGCTGATGGGGTTCGTGGGGCGCGACTGCCACCAGGGTTCGGGAAAAACCTCGTTTTCCACGCGGCTGCCCTTCAGGAAGAAATGCAGCCTGTTCAGCCAGAATCCGTAATTGATGAAGCCCACCGCCACGCGCTTTGCAACGCGTATGGATTCCTTTACAACCTCCTCCGCGTTCTCAAGCTCCGGCAGCGTGCGCGAGCACACTATCCAGTCAAACGAATTGTCCTCAAAGCCCTTGAGGGCCTCGAATATGTCTCCGTGGATGACGTTGACGCCGCGCTTTATGGCGCGCAGTATCTTGTCGCCGTCGCTGTCCACGCCGACAGGGTAAATGCCCCTGGTGTCTGCAAGCTTCTTAAGCAGGATGCCGCGCCCGCAGCCGAGGTCGAGCACGCTTTCGCCCTGCGCGACCCATTCGCTGATGGCGTCGAGTTCCACCTTCCGCTTGGAGAAGTTGAAGTTCTTTTTTTCGTCAGGCATCCAAAAAGTTCCTTATCGCCTCGTAAAGTTTGGGTGACTCTATCAGGAAGGAGTCATGGCCCAGGTCGCTCTCTATTTCAAGGTAGGCGGCGCGCTTCTTAAGGCGTATGAGCGCGTTGGCAATCTCCTTGTTCTGGGCCGGCGGAAAGAGCCAGTCTGAAGTGAAACCCACCGTCATAACGTCGGCCTTCACGCCCGAGAGCGTCCCCTCAAGGCGGCCGTCCGCGCCGCGCAGGTCAAAGAGGTCCAAAGCCTTCGTGATGTAAATGTAGGTGTTCGCGTCAAACCTGTCCACAAAGCTCCGGCCCTGGTAGTGCAGGTAGTTTTCAATTTCGAAAGACGGCTTGAAAAAGTCCTGCGCGTGCTCCGCCGCATTGCGGATTTTGCGCCCGAATTTGGCGTCAAGCCCCACCTTTGAAACGTAGGTTATGTGCGCCATCATGCGCGCCGTTGAAAGGCCGTCGGCGGGGATTTTGTCGGCCTCGTAATCTCCGCCCTTCCAGAGGGGGTCGCGCATTATTGCAGCGCGACCAACCTCGTTGAAGGCTATGGCCTGCGCGTTCTGGTACGCCGTCGCCGCAAGGGCTATGACCTTCTCAACGCCGTCGGGAAAATCAACCGCCCATTGCATGGCCTGCATGCCGCCCATGCTGCCGCCTATGGCCACCTTGAGCCTGGAAATTCCCAAATGGTCCAAAAGCTTCTTTTGCGCGGCCACCATGTCTTTGACGGTCACCACAGGGAATGACATGTTGTAGCGTTTGCCCGTTGCGGGGTTGACGCTAGACGGGCCCGTGGAGCCCATGCAGCCGCCTATGCAGTTGGAACCGATGACGAAATATTTGTTGGTGTCAAGAGGCTTGTTGGGGCCTATGATGTTGTTCCACCAACCCTGCTTCTTGTCGTTAAGCGAATATATGCCCGCGCAGTGGTGGTCTCCGCTCAATGCGTGGCAGACAAGGATGGCGTTTGACCTGTCCTCGTTAAGTTTTCCGTAGGTCTCGTACCGGATTGTGAAGGAATCCACCCGCCCGCCGAGCGCGAATTTGAAAGGCTCCGCGCAATGGAAATCCGAATAGGCGACTATTCCTACGTCGCCGAGTTCCTGCGTGTCTGTGTGTTCAAAATTGTCCATGTCAGTCCGCCCTCCCTTCCGCCGCGGAAGGGTTTTTAGGCTGCGCTTCTGGCTGCGGCTTTTGCGGCTCGGCCGGCACCCTGTCAAATTTCGGGGAGAGTGCGTTTTCCGCGGCCTTGAGTATTTCGGAGTCAAGGCGCGCGGCCACGACGTCAAGCCTGACGGTCTCCTCCCCGCGCTTCACCCTGAATTTTGCAATCTCACCCGGGCGCACGAAGAAGGTTATCATGCGCAGCTGTGTGTTGTTCGATATCGCCGCGCCGTTCACTTCCAAAATGACGTCTCCAACCTTGAAGCCGGCCGTGTTGGCGGGGCCCGCGGCCGTAACCATGCTCACCACAACTTCCGTGCCGCCGTCGGAATCCCTATTTTCAGCGCGAAGGCCGAACCAGCTGTAAATGGGCTCCGAACACAGAATGATGTCATCCCTCACCCTTGCGACGGCGCGCGCGGGCAGAAGGAAGGAGCCGCCGACTTCGGGGAGGGACGCTATCGTCATGCCCGCGAAGTTTCCGGAAAGGTCGAACACCGGGCCGCCCGCGCTCCCGTTGTAGGACGGCAGGCTGGTGCGCAGATAGACCGTTGGCAGCAGGGAGCCGCCGAACTCGATATTGTGGCCCGTGGCCATGCCGAAGCGCGGCGCGGGCGGAAGGCCCATCTCGTACGACATCGAAATAAGGAAGGTTCCAACCGGAGAAATCTCCGCGGAAGCGCCTATCTCAACAAAGCAGCCGTCCACGCATTTGAAGGGGGGTTCTATTTTAACCACGGCCATCGTCGTAAGCGGGTCTATGCCCACGAGCTTGGCGTCCATAAGCACGCCCTTGCACTCAACCCAGATGCGCTCCGAAGCGTAGACGATGAAGGCGCTGGTTATCACGTGCCCGTCCTTGCTGACGACAAATCCGCTGCCGGTGTCGAGCCGCGTCTTGGTCGCCCCGCCGAAGTCCGCAAGCTTCTCGCCGTAGATTTTGACGACGCACGCGCTGTGCGTGTTATAGACGGAATACACCTGCGCCTGCAGGTCAAAGGAGCCGCCCTGAGCAAAGGCCGCCGGAACCTGCGCGCCAAAAAGCAGAAGCGCCGACACTATCCCCGCGCGCCCCTTCAAAAATCCTGATGAAAAACCTTTTGGCATTTATCCCTGCAATTCTTAATTCAGCTTCCGTCCGAATCAAGCATTTTTCTGACGCCCCCGTACGGAAAACATTCATATTAGATTGCCGAGCGCCGCCTTTCGTTCAAACAATTTCGCGTCTCCCTCCGCGCGCAAGGCGGTGAAGTGGGCGCCAAAGACATATCGGCATTTCTTCTGGCATATCAAATTTTTATATGGATTTTAAGAAACGCGCGCATTATCCTTGATATGCGGTTTCGGCGCGTTATCCTGCAAAAAACAAAATTCTATTTGGGAGACACATATTATGAACATGAAAAACTGGCTCGACGGCATGCTTGAGGCTAAAACCAAGAAGGCCATGCCCATACTATCATTCCCGTCAATACAGCTGCTGGGTGTCGGCGTAAGGGAGCTGATATTGGACAGCGAGCTTCAGGCCAAAGGCATGAAGCTGATTGCCGACAGGGTGGATTCCGCCGCGGCGGTGAGCATGATGGACCTCTCCGTCGAGGCCGAGGCCTTCGGCGCCGCGATAAACTTGTCCGACGACGAGGTGCCCACCGTGGTAAGCCACATCATAGACACCATGGAGGACGCCCGCAAGCTGAAGGTGCCGCATGACGGCGCGGGGCGCACTGGGCTTTACGTGGAGGCCATACGCCTTGCTAAAACGCTGATTACGGACAGGCCCGTGCTTGCGGGCGTAATCGGCCCCTTCTCGCTCGCCGGCCGCCTCATGGACGTGACGGAAGCCATGATACACTGCTATGAGGAGCCCGAAATGGTCCACATGGTTTTGGACAAGGCCGCGCATTTCGCAATAAACTATATAAACAGATACAGAGAAGTGGGCGCGGACGGCGTCGTGATTGCCGAGCCCCTCGCGGGGCTTCTCACGCCCGCACTAAGCGCGGAATTCTCCGCCGCCTACGTCAAAAAAATCGTGGATGCCGTGCAGACCGACGAATTCGCCGTAATCTACCACAACTGCGGCAACGGCACCATTCAGATG
>JAVBSZ010000061.1:0-5866 GCA_031556415.1 Opitutales bacterium
GGAGCTTCTCTCAAGGAAGGACGGCCTTCACAGCGCCTTCAAATTCCTCCGCAACAAGGGGGTCGTCGCTCTGTTGTTCGACCAGAACGCGGGAGGCAACGGCGCGCTCAGCCTTTTCTGCGACCGGGTCTGCTCCACGTCGGACCTGGGCGGAACGCTGGTTGAACGCTTCAACGCGGCATGCTGCATTTTTTACGCGCGGCGCACCGGCTTCTGGCGCGCGGAAATTTCCGGCGTGGTGCTGCCCGAAAAATCCATTGAGGACGTGACCATAGCCGCCAATGACTGGCTTGAAAACGCCATCAGGACGGACGCCGAACTGCGGACGGACTGGCTATGGTCGCACAACCGCTGGCGCACTCAGGACAAGCCCCACGCGCGCCTGCGCTTGGGTCAGAGACGCAATATGCTTGAATACGTCATGCGCAAAAAGGGCATGGCGGCCCTTCCGCGCAACACGCTCTTTGTTGTCAGCCTGCCTGATGACGCCGCAAAAGCGGAAGGGCTTCTGCCGCTGATAAGCGCCATGCGCGCGTCGCGTCCGGACGGGTTTTTCTGCGCGCTTTGCGCGGCGTCGTGTTCGGAAAAACTGCGCGATGCCGGAATTGCCGACGAGGTTCTTGAAAAGACGGACGCGAAGAAAATTTCGGAATTGAAGCTGCGCTATCCGGACACGCACATAATTTTGACGAACAACCCCGAAGACTGCGCGCAGGCTTATGAAATCCACGCTACGCAGCGCTTCGGCATAGCCTTTGAGGGCTGCGCGCGCCTCACGCATTCATACAAGCTCGAGAAGGGGGATGAAGCGCTTTCATCCGCCGCGCTTTACGAAAAGTTTTTGCGCAGCCTCGGCATGGAGGGCGAAGTGAAGCCTGCCGACGCCAGGCTGGTTTAGAGTTTGATTCTTTATCCCGTTATAAGAACTTTTACGGCTATCCCTATCAGGATGATTCCGCCCAGAAGTTCCGCCTTGCCCCTGAAAATCTTTTCAAGCTTCACGCCGAGGAAGCAACCCGCAAGGGAAATTGCGAACGTCGTTATGCCGATTATCGCGGCGGGTCGCAGTATTTCAGTCTCCATGCAGCCTATGCTCACGCCGACGGCCAGCGCGTCAATGCTCGTAGCCACGGAGAGCGTAAGGAGCACGCCGAGGTTAGACGGGTCCGAATATCTGTTGACGGCGGGGCAGGTGGGGTCCGACGTCAGGGAGCTCCACGCCATTTTGATACCTATGAGCATCAGTATGCCGAAGGCCAGCCAATGGTCGAAATCCTTGATATAGTCGTAAGCCGCTTCGCTTGCAAAAAAGCCTATAGCCGGCATGAGGAACTGGAAGAAGCCGAAGAAAAACGCTATGAGCAGCGCGTTTTTGACGGATATCTCGCGGGATGCCGCAAAGCATACCGAAACCGCGAAGGCGTCCATGGCCAGCGCCACGCCCATGAATACTGATTCCCAAACTGACATCCGGAGCATTCTCCAAATGCCGTGCTTAAAAACAAGAAAGATTTTGGGAAAATTGTTGCCAAAACAATCCGGCGCATTTCAATTTTCCAAATGCGGCAGATAGATTTCAAGGGCGCGAAGATTTGCAGATGGGAGGCGGGGCCTTCCGTATTCATTGCTGACCCCGCGCGCGGCGCGCGCCTGATGAACTGGCACGTCAAAATGGCCGACGGCGAAACGCGCGACGTCATTTTCTGGCCCGATGACGCCGACATGGGCGAGGGCTTTGCGGAAGTCTACGGCGGCAATCCCATACTCTTTCCCTTCTGCGGCACGAACGTCGCGGACGCGCAAAAGGAGATGTGGAAGGGCGCGGACGGAAAGCTGCGCCCCATGAAAAAGCACGGCTACGCAAGGCAGTCGGAATTCAAAATAACGGACGCCGGCGAATACGGCTTCACCGCAGAGATGCTTCCCTCCGAGGAATTCAAAGAGGCCTATCCGTATGACTGCAACTTTTACGTCTCCTACAAATTTTCCCCGCTCGGGTTTATTTGCGACCTTACCTTGAAGAACAACGAGGATTTCAAAATCCCCTGGGCCGCGGGGCACCATTTTTATTTCAGACTCCCGTGGAAGGCCGGAACCAAGCGGAGGGATTACCGCCTGAATATCAGCTCAAAAAAACAGTTTCTCGTCTCTCCTGCCGGAGAGCTCTTTGAAACCGACGCCATTGCGGATCCGGATTTTGACGGGGAAAAATCCGTCAACAGGATACACTGCAGGCTCAAGGACAACCGGATTTCCTTCGGCCCAAAAAATGGCGAGGAGGATGTTTTTATGCGCGTAGGCGTCGCCTCCAAACCCATTGCGGCCACGACCGTCGTGACTTGGACTAAAGGCGAAGAGAGCGAATTCTACTGCATAGAGCCGTGGATGGGGCCGCCCAACAGCGGCGGCAACCTCAAGAACGCGTCGTGGGTGGGGGCAAAAACTTCGCAGACATTTTCCGTGGAAGTGAGCCTGGTTTAAGATGGGTCTTTTTTTTACAGTCGCCCCGCTGATTGCCGCAATGCTTTACGCGGCCTCCTTCATAATGACGAAGCGCGCCTCGGGCGAAGGGGTAGGCGTGCCCGCGCTCTGCTTTTTCTGCAACATCTCGATGTTCTTTTTCTACTTCCCCGCAATGCTCATAAGCGGAAGGCCCGAGGGCGCTGGCTTTGAATGGCTGCCTGTTTTCTGCGGCGCGCTCTATTTTCTTGGGCAGGTTTTCACCTTTGCAAGCATATATGTGGGAGACGTCACGCTGATGAACCCGCTCATGGGAGCGAAGGTGATTTTTGTGACCCTCTTCGCGTGGCTGATGCTTTCAGCGCGCCTGCCCTTTGAATGGGTCTGCGGCTCCGTGCTGACGGCGGTCGCGATATTCGTGATGGGCTTTTCAAAATCAGCATTTACGAAGCGCACGCTTTACACCGTCATTTTCGCGCTTCTTGCGTGCGCCTCCTATGCGCTCATTGACGTCTTTTTGCAGGAGAACGCGCAGCGCATCGGCGTGTTTTACTTTCTCGGCGTGATGAACCTGACCGTCATCGCATTCTCACTGGTTTTGCTTCCGGCAACGCTTAAGAACATCATGAAAGTCCGCAGGGTTTCCCCGTGGAAATGGATGTTTTTAGGACTGCTTTTCATAGCCGCGCAGGACGCGCTCTTTTCGCTTTCCGTCGCGCTTTCGGAGGGCGGGGCTGTGGCCGCCAACATCCTTTACGCAACGCGCGGAATCTGGGCCGTGCTGATGGTCATCGCGTTCGGAAGATATTTCGGAAACCGTGAGACGGAAGACAAATCTCTCGCGCTGCGCAGGCTGGCGGGCGCGGGGCTTCTTTTCGCCAGCGTTGTGATGGTTATGACGGCATAATATGAGAATAGTGTTTCAAAGGGTCTGCTCCGCCTCGGTGGATATTGTTGAAAACGGCGCAAGAAATCTTGCGGGTAAAATCTCGCGCGGTGCCATGGTGCTTGCCGCCGTGGAGCACGCCGACACTTCCGAAGACGTCGCATGGATTGCCAACAAAATAGCCAACCTGCGCGTGTTCGAGGATGGCGAAGGGAAGATGAACCTCTCCCTTTTGGACGTGGGAGGAAACGTGCTGCTGGTGAGCCAGTTCACCCTTTACGGCAGCGTAAAAAAGGGCTCTCGTCCCTCCTTCAACCGCTCCGCGCCTGCGGAAATTTCGGAAAAGCTTTACGAAGATTTGAAGCGGGAGCTTTCCGCGATAATCGGCAAACCCGTCCAATGCGGCGTTTTCGGGGCGATGATGGAAGTTTCTCTTGTAAATGACGGGCCGGTGACGATAATCATAGACTCTAAAAACCGCGAGATTTAAACGAACGCTTTGGGCGAATAACTCCGTTTGTTTCGCGCGCCCGACCGCTCACGTACTACATGTACGCCACGCGCCCGTGCGCGCTTCACAAGCCTCGTTCTTCATCCCAAATCATTGCGCTTAAAGTCTGCGTTTTGGGTTTTAATATTCATTTAAAGTTCTTGATTTTCCCATTGGAATTTCGATAATGAAACGGTAATTTTTTTTAAATTATGAAATACGAATTCAAGGCAGAAGTCAAACAGGTGCTCGACATCGTCGTGCACTCGCTATACACGGACAAGGAAATCTTCGTGCGAGAGCTCATTTCAAACGCTTCCGACGCGTCGGAAAAGATGCGCTTTTCGGAGCTTTCGGGCGCGGAGGTTTTGGACTCCGACGCGGAGCTGAAAATCTCCATAAGCGCGGACGAAAAGGAGAACACGTTTTCAATTGAGGACTTCGGTATCGGCATGACCGAGCAGGAACTCGTCGAAAACCTAGGAACAATCGCTCATTCCGGCTCAAAGGCCTTTCTGAACGCGTTGAAGGAGTCTAAGGGCGGCAAGCTCGGAGAGCAGCTCATAGGCCAGTTCGGTGTGGGCTTTTACAGCGTATTCATGGTTGCCGACAGCGTGGAGGTTGAAACCCTCTCCTGCAAAAAGGGCTCCTCATCCCTCAGGTGGGTTTGCGACGGCTCCAGCGAATTCACGATTGAGAAGGGTGTGCGCGCCGCGCGCGGAACAAAAATCACGCTGCGCCTCAAAAAGGAGTTTGCGGAATTCGCGAGCAAGGCGCGCATTACGGATATCGTCAACAAGTACAGCGCCTTCGTTGAATTCCCCATTTTCATAGGCGAGGAAAAGCTCGACATGATGCAGCCTATATGGCTCAAATCCAAGTCTTCCGTCAAGGAGGAGGATTACGGGCGCTTTTACAAATTCATATCGCACTCCTCGGAGGATCCGCTTGACTGGCTGCATTTCAGCGCCGACGCTCCCATAGCCCTCAACGCGCTCCTCTACGTTCCGGGCTTCAATTCCGAACGCATGGGCTTCGGCAAAATGCAAAGCTCGGTGTCTCTCTACTGCAAGAAGGTGATGATAGACGCGGAGCCCAAAAACCTCCTGCCGGACTGGATGCGCTTCGCCAAGGGCCTCATTGACAGCGCGGACATACCGCTGAACATCTCGCGCGAGAGCATGCAGGACAGCGCGCTGGTCAAAAAGATAGGCCGCATAGTGGTCAGGCGCTTTATAAAACACCTTGACGAGCTTTCAAGGAAGGACGCGGAAAAGTTTTCAAAAATCATCGGGAACTTCGGCGCCTTCTTCAAGGAGGGCGCGCTTACGGACTTCGAATTGAAGGACGACATCCTCAAACTTCTGCGCTTCGAATCAAGCGCCTTCAAGGCGGGAGAGCTTGTGAGCCTTGCCGACTACGCCTCGCGCATGAAGGAGAGCCAGAAGGACATCTTCTTCGCGTACGGAACGAGCAGGGAGGCCATTGAGGAGGCGCCCTACGTCGGCGCTTACAATAACGGCAACGTGGAGGTCCTCTACATTTACGAGCCTATAGATTCCTACCTGTTCTCGTCGCTCCGCGCTTATGATTCCAAAAATTTTGTCTCCATAGACAGCGCGAAAGCGGAGGCTCCTGAGCAGCCGCAAAACGCGCAAAAGCTGATGACGGACGACGACGCGAAGGCGCTCTGCGACTGGATAAAGACCTCGCTCGGCCTTGACAGAATTTCCGAAGTTTCCCCCGCAAGCCGCCTGGGAGACGCGCCAGCAGCGGTTTTGAACGACGACCCGCTTGACCCCGCAATGCGCAGCATGCTCAAGATGATGAATCCGGATTCCCCCATGGCGGAGCCGAAGGTGAAGCTTGAAATCAATCCGCAGAGCGAGATTGTGGCCAACCTGAACGCTCTGCGCGGGAAGGATGGGGCGCTCGCAAAGCTCGTGGCCGAACAGCTTTTTGACAACGCGCTGCTTGCTGCGGGCATGCTAGAAAACCCGCGCAAAATGGCAAAGCGCATGAACGAGATA
>JAVBSZ010000057.1:0-14374 GCA_031556415.1 Opitutales bacterium
AACTACCCGAATGCGGAGCTCGACAGGGAGTGGGTTTCGCAGAACGGGCCTAGCGGGCACATCCTCAGCAGCCGCTGGCGCGAGAACGCCGTCGTCGAAAACGGCATACTCAAACTGCTCGCAAAAAAGGAGAAGCGCGCAAACCAGGAGTGGACGGCCGCGAGCATCTGGACCAAAAAGCTCTTCAAATACGGCTACTTTGAATGCCGCTACAAGTACGCCGCCGCCACGGGCACGAACAACTCGTTCTGGCTCATGACGCAGGGCTGGCAGAAGGTCGTGGAAAGCGACAATTCAAAAAAGTTTGAGATAGATATCAACGAGGGCCACTACCCCGACGAAATCAACGTCAACCTCCACAATTGGAGTGATTTTTGGATAGACGAAAAGACCGGCAAAAAACGCCACGGCGCCTGGGGCAAAACCGTCTGCCTCTCCCCAAAAACGGGCCGCGCCGACAGGGAGATAATTTTGGACGTCCCGCTGCGCACAAGCAGGCTGCGCTTTTCGTCAAAAGAGCCGGGCTTTTTCCATCTGCGCGAGCTGCGCGCCTTCCCGAAATCGGACGACGGAAAGTACCCGGGCATAATTTCAAACAAGAATGACGCGGACTTCGAATACCTGACAAACTACGCAAAGGGCGCGAAAATAACCGCCTCAAACGGCGCCTACGACAAGTATCCCGACAAGGTTCCCGCATACGCCGTGGACGGCAAGCCGCTGACCTCCTGGATAACTTCGCCCGCCGAAGAAAAATTCCTGGAGCTGGATTTCGGCGAAGAGCGCGAGATAGGCTGCGTGCAGCTCCTCACGGGCTGGCCGCGCGACGGCGTCTACGTCGCCTACATCCACCAGTACAGGCTGGAATATTGGGACGGACAGGGCTGGGTTGAATTCTCCAAGCTCTACAACGACAGAATCCACACAGCCGACCTTTCAAAAGACTTCCACACCTACGCGCTGGAGTGGGACGGGGACTGGCTCGTCTATTACTTCGACGGCAGAGAAATTCACCGCCGCAAAAACGACATCTGCCACTGGGAAAGCCCCGTGCTCTTGAGCCTCGCAATCACGCATTTTGCGGGCGCGGTGACAGACGCGGCGGACGGCACGAGCATGGACGTGGACTACGTGAAAATCTGGCAGCGCGACGACGGCAAATCCACCGTCGGCGAAAAGCCGCAAGGCAAACCCGCAAAATAAACCCGCAAAATTTATGAAAAAGACAACAGCCGCAATACTGGCCCTGGCCGCTTCCCTGACCTCCTTCGCCGAACCGCCGAAAGGCTCCGGAAACTGGAAGCTCGTCTGGGAGGACAACTTCGACTACCCGAACGCCCAGCTCGACAAGGAGTGGATTTCGGAAAACCGCCACAACATCGGGCACATCCTCAGCAGCCGCTGGCGCGAGAACGTGACGGTGGAAAACGGCATACTCAAGCTGCTCGCAAAAAAGGAAAAGCGCGGCGGGCAGGATTGGACGGCCGGCAGCATCTGGACAAAGAAGGTGTTCAAGTACGGCTACTTTGAATGCCGCTACAAGTACGCCGCCGCCACGGGCACCAACAACTCATTCTGGCTCATGACGCAGGGCTGGCAAAAGGTCAAGGAAAGCGACAATTCAAAAAAGTTTGAAATAGACATCAACGAGGGCCACTGGCCCGACGAAATCAACATGAACGTCCACAACTGGAGCGATTTTTGGACGGACGAGAGAAACGGCAAAAGGATGCACAAGTCATGGCACAAGGCCGTGACGCTCTCCCCGCGCGCGGAGGGGCAGCCGGACAGGACCATATCCCTGGACGTCCCCGTCAAGACGCGCAAAATCAGGTTCTCTTCCGGAATGTCGGAGCACTTCCACCTGCGCGAACTGCGCGTCTGGCCCAAGAACAACGAAGGCTACTACCCGGATATCCGGCAAAACCGCATCCCGTCCGAATTTGCCGACCTTGAGAACTACGCCAAGGGCGCAAAGGTTGCGGCGCACAGCCCCCTGCATCCGGAACACGCCTACTCAAAGCCCGAAGCGGCGATAGACGGCAACATAGGCACCTCGTGGATAATGGCGCCGTCTACCGAAAGGAAGTTTCTGGAGATAGACCTCGGCGAGGAAAAGATGGTGGGCGCCGTGCAGATACTAACGGGATGGTTCAACGACGGCAAGTACGTCGCCTACGCGCTCGATTACAGGATTGAATATTGGGACGGGGAAAAGTGGGTGCTGATGAGCGAGCTCGTCGACGACCATGTCGTGGAAACAAACCTTAGCGAAAACTTCTACACCTACGGCTTTGAATGGAACGAAGATGAGCTCGTGTTCTATTTTGAGGGGAGGGAAATCCGCAGGATGAAAAACGAAATCTGCAACTGGGAAAGCCCCGTGTGGCTGAGCCTCGCAATAGCGCACTTCGCGGGAGCGGTCACCGACAAGGTCGACGGCACGAGCATGGACGTGGACTACGTGAAAGTCTGGCAGCTCGACGACGGCAAATCCACCATGCGCGACCGCACGCCTAACGAACCGTAGAAATAAATCTTCACACGCCGCGCGCAAAGGCGTGTGCGCTTGCAGAAAAGACGGAGAGTCCTATGGGGCTCTCCGCTTTTTTTTCACCAAGACTTAATCTTTGCGCCGGATCATAAAATATTTGACAAGAGCGGATTGTAATACACTATCTCAATCGATTGCGAAAAGACTTCCGCATTCGCTTCCTAAACTTTTGCAACACAGAATTATGAAAAAAGCACTCACACTCATCACCCTTTGCGCCGTCGCACTGACGGGCTGCACGGGAACGGAAACCGAAGCCAAACCGCAGAGAAAAATCGCGGTGCAGACATACACGATGCGCAAGCAGACGCTCGAAGAAAGCGTGCCCATGCTCAAAGCCATAGGCGTTGACGCGCTCGGATGCTCCGCCGGACAGGAAATCAGCGCGAAGTATCCCAAGGTGAAATTCGGACCGGGTATGAACGCGGAGCAGCGAGCGTTTGTCAAAAAGCTCCTCGCGGACAACGGATTCAAAATCGCAAGTTTCGGTGTGACGGGCGCCAAGGACGAGGCCGGCATCAAGGCCACTTACGATGTCTGCAAGGATATGGGCATCAAAACCATCATAACCGAAGCGCCCGCCGCCCTGCTGCCGATATACGAAAAGTACGGCCTAGAATACGGCGTGAAGATGTGCATACACAACCACGCAAAAGACTCCAAGGCCAACAACTATTACGACCCGAACGTGGTGTGGAACCTCATCAAGGATTACAAGACCATAGAAGCCTGCCCGGACAACGGCCACTGGTCGCGCTCCGGCATAGACACCATAGAAGGCTACAAGATTCTGCACGGCAAATTCGACGTAATCCACTTCAAGGACCAGCGCGTGTTTGGAGACCCGAAGAACGACAACGTCGCGCACGGCGAAGGCGCGCTCAACATCGAGAAGGTGCTCAAGTACCTGGATTCAATAGGCTACAAGGGATACCTAGTCATCGAGAACGAAAGCATAGCTGACGACCCGATGCCGACTTTGGAAAAGAGCGTTAAGTTCCTACGTTCACACTAATTCTCAAAGATTTTACTTAAAAGCGAGGGGCTGATTGCGCCCTCGCTTTTTTATTTATACGCGTTTCAAACGCGTCTTGCGACTCACCGCTTTAGCGGCATCTAAAACGAAAAACACCCAGATCACAATTTTGATGCGGCATCAGCATCCGCAAAACATTTGGCGAACGCATGCCTCTGCAGCACGGAAGCGGGAACGCTTTCGCTGACGGGGCCTTTGGCCATATCGAACACGGCCTGCGCCTTGTTCGCGCCGAAAGCGAGCATGACGATGGAGCGCGCCTCCATTATGGTGCCTACGCCCATGGTGATTGCACGGGTTGGAACTTTTGAAATGTCACCGCCGAAGAAGCGCGCGTTGTCGGCTATTGTCTTGGGCGTGAGCGCCTGCTCGCGTGTGCGCGAATCAAGAGGGGAGCCGGGCTCGTTGAAGGCGATGTGCCCGTTTGAGCCTATGCCCAGAAGCTGCATGTCTATGCCGCCGCAGGCCTTTATCCTGGCCTCGTATGCCTTGCAGAATGCGGGGATGTCCTTCGCCATGCCGTCGGGGATGTTGACGTTATCGGCGGGAATGTTGATGTGCCTGAAAAGATTTTCGCGCATGAAAAAGTTGTAGGACTGGTCATGCGAGGCGTCCAAACCAACGTATTCGTCAAGGTTGAAGGTGGTGACTTTGGAAAAGTCCAGCCCCTCGTTTTTGTGCATGGAAATTAATTCCGTATAAAGCCCCAGCGGAGTCGAGCCCGTCGCAAGGCCCAGCACGCAGTCCCGTTTTTTGCGGACCAGCTCCGCGATGAATTTTGCGGCGCCCCTGCAGGCGTCCGCGGAATCTTTCGATACTATTATCTCCATTGTTTCACACTTTCCAAAATATCCGATCCCTGCGCCATAAACGGCGCAACAGCGCCGCGCGCGGCGTCCCTGAACTCCCCGTCCCTGAAAATTTTCACCTTGTAAATCGTGCCGAAGCGGAACTTCGGAGCCTCCGCGCCCCTGCCAGAAATCAGCTCGGCCCCGCGTCTGACATTGTCATTCATCCAGAAAGGAAGGTTCAGGTGGTAGGGGTTGCGCGCAACCTCGCCCTTGTGGAACGAAAGCGCCGCGCAAAGGTCGGCGACTTCTTTTTGCCCGGCCTCAACAAGCAGATTCGGCTCCGTCATGGCGCCCCAGAATTCGGTTTCCACAAGAATGCAGGAGAGGCCATCGCACCTGCGCATGGCGTCGCGCACGAGCTTCGTGACACCGTTGTGAGTCGGCTGCGCGTCGCGCTTGTGGGGAAGGAAAATAATTTTCGGGGAATATTTTTTGAGAATGGCGATTATCTCTTCGCGGTAGCTTTCCCAAAGCTCCGGTTCAAAGCGCTTTGTGTCGACGCCGACGGACGCGAAGCCGTCCTTGCCGCAGAATTCGACGTCCCATCCAAGATAAGCGCAGGCGCAGAGCAGCTCTTGGCGGCGCTCCTCGCGGCGTTCTATTTTGCTGCCTAGCGTCACCGCAACGTCCACGATTTTAAAGCCGGCCTCGCGCATCAGGCGCAGCGGCAGCAGGCCCGTTATGCATTCGTCATCCGGATGCGGAGCGAATATCAGCGCCGTTCCGGCGTCTTGGCGGCGTTCTGCGGGCGCGCATTTTTCAATGCCCCCGAGCGGGAGATTTTCCGCGCGGCTCAGCGCGCCTTCAAGCTCCTCTACAAATTTGGCGTAAGGGTTTGGCATTCCGTAATTCCGTAAATATATGTGTCAGAATTTTTCTCGTATCGGGGACGCTTTCAAGAAAAATGCGTTGCGCGCCTGAAATTTTCATGCAGATATCAATTAAGTCAAAAAAAATGGAATTTGGAACCTTGATAAATTTCGCATGGGTCGCGTTTCTGCTGGCGCTGATGCCGGGGCCCGACGTCATATTCGTCCTGGCGCAGAGCCTCTCAAAGGGCGCGCGGGCGGGCTTGAGCATATCGGCGGGGCTTGTGAGCGGCATCGTCGTTCACACGCTCCTGTGCGCGACGGGCGTGTCGATAATCCTCCTGCATTCCCCCGCCGCGTTTCTTGCGGTGAAAATTTTTTGCGCGGGATACCTGCTTTATCTGGCCTTCCAGGCGCTCAGGGAAAAGCCGGAGGCGATGGACGCGAAGAAGGACGCCGCGCACAATGGCGCAAACAAGACCTTCTTTAAATACTATGCGCGCGGCTTCGTGATGAACGTTTCAAACCCCAAGGTGCTGCTCTTTTTCATAGCGTTCCTTCCGACCTTCATATCGGACAAGGCGAGCTTTCCTCCCGCGGTGCAGATAATGATTTTCGGCCTGGCCTTCATGGCGGCGGCCTACGTCGCCTTCGCATTGGTTTCATTCGTCTGCGGATTCTTCGCGCGGCTTTTGGCGAGCAGAAATTTTTGGATATTCATGAAGTATGCGAGGGCCGCGATTTTTATCTACCTCGCAGTCCTGATATTCATGACGACCGCAGGCGCCGGAGCGTAGGACCCCGCGGCGGCGGTTTTTTTTAACATATTAGGCCCGCCAAAAAACCTTGAAATGGCGGAAGTTTTTTAGGAGCATTTTCAGCACATCATGCTTAAACTTTCAGAAGAAATAGTTTTGCTCGCGCTAGACGCGGAAACGGGGGAGTTTGTCCCCCTGCCCGAACGGGCTTTGGAACTGGCCGTTGCGGGGTCGTTGCTCTGCGAGCTTTTCCTGAAGGGGAAGATAGACGCCGACGTCACAAAGATATTCGTGGCCGACAGCAGCCCGACGCTGGACCTCACGCTCGACGAGGCGCTCTCCGCCATACTCCCCGCGGACGACAAGCTCACAACGCAGAAGGCGTTGGCGAGGCTGGCCGTCAAGGGCGAGCACTTCGTCAAGCTCGCGCTCGATTCCCTCGTTGAAAAGAAAGTCCTGGAAGCGAAGGAGAAAAAATTCCTCTGGGTGCTCAAGGAAAGGATCTACCCCGTTGCGGACGGCGAACGGCTTACGGAAGTGTGCGCGCGTGTGAGGCACATCGTCACCACGCCGGACGAAATCCCCGACGAGCGCGACGCAATCATCATTTCACTCATGAGCGCGTGCGACCTTTTTGCGTCCATATACGGCGCCAAGTTCGCGCAGGAACACCGCGAGCGCATCGAGCTGGTGTCGAAAATGAACCTCATAGCGCAGTCGGTCTCGCGCGCGATAAACGACATCCGCCACGCCATCCTCGAAGCCATAGCGTTCTCGGGAGTGTAAACGCTAGAATCTCCTATCAAGAGATCTATAATTAATCGCCTCAAGCAGGTGCTCCGCCTGTATGTCTTCGGACTGCGACATGTCGGCTATGGTGCGGGAGACCTTTAGAATCCTGTCCCAGGCGCGGGCGGAGAGGTTGAGTTCCTGCATGGCGTGCGAGAGGATGTGCTGGAGTTCCGCGGAAAGGTGGCAGTGGGTTTTGATGTCGCGCGAGGTCATTGCGCTGTTTGTTTTGGAGCTCGAGGCGGACGAATTTTTGAAGCGCTCAAACTGCACGGCGCGCGCTGAAAGTATGCGTGTTTTTATCGAGGACGACGCCTCCCCGTTCTTCTTTTGCGAGAGTTTTTCAAGCGGCAGCGAGGCCACTTCGACGTGGATGTCTATGCGGTCAAGAAGCGGGCCGGATATCCTCGAGCGGTAGCGCTGCACGTTTCCCACTGAGCAGGAGCAGGTTTTGCGCAGGTCTCCCAGATAGCCGCAGGGACACGGGTTCATAGCCGCCACGAGCATGAAGCGGCAGGGTATGGTTATCTTGCCCGCGCTGCGCGAGATGCTCACGGAGGAATCTTCCAACGGCTGGCGCATCACTTCGAGCGCGCTGCGGCGGAATTCCGGAAGCTCGTCCAAAAACAGCACGCCGTTGTGCGCGAGGGAAATTTCGCCCGGGCGCGGGTTTGCGCCGCCGCCTATGAGGCCGACGTCGCTGATAGTGTGGTGCGGCGAGCGGAAGGGCCTGCGGAAGTATCCACCCTCGGAACTTTGCGAGAGCCCCGCTGCGGAATAGATGCCCAGTATCTCCAGAAATTCGTCTATCGACGGCGTGGGCATGACGGACGGTATGCGCTTTGCTATCATGCTTTTTCCCGAACCAGGGGGCCCTATCATGAGCAGATTGTGCCCACCGGCGACCGCAACTTCCACCGCGCGCATGACGTGCTCCTGCCCCTTGACGTCCGCAAAATCGGGGTACAGGCCCTCGGGCGGCTCGCGCCGAAACGTGGAGTCTTCCTGCGAAATTCTTTGAAGGGGCTTGCCGCTTCTGAAGCAGTCGCAAATTTCTTTGAGGGAATCCGCGGCGTAAACTTCTATGCCGTCCACCAGCGCCGCCTCATGCGCGCAGAGGCGCGGGAGTATCACGCCGCGCTTGCCCGTGCGCCGCGCCAGAAGCGCGAAAGACACGCCCCCGCAGACCGGACGAAGTTCGCCCGACAAACTGAGTTCTCCCGCAATCACGAAGTCAGCAAACATTTTGTCGTCAAGCACGCCCATGCTTGCCAGCACGCCAAGCGATATGGGCAAATCGTAAATGGGCCCCTCCTTGCGGATGTTGCCGGGCGCGAGGTTGATTGTCATCTTCGTAAGCGGCATGGAGTAGCCGCTGTTTGAGAGCGCCGCGGAGACCCTGTCGAGCGACTCCTTCACGGCGGCGTCCGGCAGGCCAACCATGAAGGTTTTGGGCTCGCCCTTCTCTCCCGAATTCACCTCGATTTCGACGGCGACGGCGTCCACGCCCATCAGCGCGCCGGAATATGCTCTCGACAACATGCGCCCAAATATGCCCGAGACTCCGCTTCTTAGACAAGCAAAAAGCGCGCATCATTTATTAAGACGCGCGCCTTTTAAAATATCAGCGGATACTAATTGCTTTTCGCCTTCGCCTTTTCCTCTTCGGCCTTCTTGCGCTTCGCCGCGCTTTCCGCGCGCATCTTCTCAATCTGCGCCTTTACTTCCTCCGTGAGCTCCAGCACCTGCCCGTCTTTGACGAGCTTGGCCTTGAGCCTGCCGTAGTCAACATCCTGCACGGCGCAGTTGCCGTCTATGGCCATTGCCGCCGCAGTGGAAGCCGAGTGGCCCAGAAGCATGAATACCGGCTCCATGCGTATGGAACCGAACGCTATGTGCGAAGACGAACACGACACGGGGACGAGCAGGTTCACGCACTGCGCCTTCTTTGGCGTGAGTGAGCCGTATGAAATCCTGTAGGGCAGCTTGGCGTGCACGCCTATGTCCCCCTCGTTCTGCACGAATCCGTCGGGCTTGATGTAGCGCTGGATGTTGTGGCTGTCGAGCGTGTAGGAGCCCATGCCGACGCTCTTGGGCGTCTCGCGCTCGCCAAGGCAGTCCTTCTCCGTCATCACGTATTCGCCGACGAGCCTGCGCGCCTCGCGGATGTAGAGGTTGAAGGGCCAGCCGCCCGTCTTCGTGAACTCGTCCTTCGGGAGGCCCCATTTTGAGAGGACGTCCTTCATCTCCTGCGGCACGCGCGGGTCGTTCAAAATGAAGTAGTACCAGCCCAGCTGGTAGTCCTTATGCGCCTGCACTATCTTGGCGCGCTCCGCGTACGAGGCTTCAGGGTAGTCATAATTCCCGCCGATGAAGTCCGTACTGAAGGCGCCCTTGTTGTTGCAGTCGGTCTTGAAATTGGGCATCATCGAAAATATCATGTAGTCTTTGCGGCCTTCCGTCAGCATGTAGCGCAGGGAGAGCTCGTAATCCGCCGCGTTGTAGTTTGCGGGCTTTGTGAAGGGCAGCTGGTTTTCCTTGACGCTCGTGAAGCACATCCTGAAGCAGTAGGCCTGCACCTTTTTGTCCCCCTCGCCGTATTTGCCCGGGTCTTCCGTGGAGACGTATTTGAGCACGCCGCTTTTCGGGTCTCCCTCTTTGACGTAGGGGGAAAGGTCCTTCCTGAAGAAATGGTCGTGGTGCAGCACGCCCGTCTGCACGCCGTTCCACTTTTCGCCGTACTTGCTGTTGGCTTCGCGCCCGACGTGGTAATCGCAGCCGGAGGCGGCGAAGAGGTCGCCTTCAAATGTGCAGTCTATGAACATTTTTCCCTTGAAGGTTTTGCCCGAGAGCGTCCTGATTGAAACTATCTTCGCGCCGTCCTTTTTGACGCCGCCTTCCCTGTCGAGCCACTCGCCGCGGTATACCTTTATGTTCAGCTCCTTGAGCCAGTCTTCGTAGACTTTTTCGGCGACCTTCGGCTCAAATATCCACATGAGCTGCCCCTCGTCATCTATGCCCGTGTTGCCCTGGCCGCGGCCCTGCCATTCTGAACGCTTCTGATGGTTCCAAGCATCCGGCTTCTGGTATTCCTTCCAGACCCTGTGGTAGAATTCGCGGCTGGCGCCGCCTATTGTCGCGGACTTGCCCGCGTCGGTAAAGCCGAGGCCGGAGCTCGTCATAGCGCCCAGCTGCGAATCCGGACAGACGAGCAGCACGCTCTTGCCCTCGCGCGCGGCCTGCACCGCGGAAACCACGCCCGCGCTCGTACCGCCGTACACAATGATATCGGCCTCATAAGTTTTTTCCGTAATGCCCGCGCACGCAAACGCGAAGAGCGACAGAGCCGCCGCGGCAATACATCCCGTCCATTTCAATACATATTTTTTCGTCATAACGGAAAGGACGATATACGCCGCATCTCCATTATTCAAGCAGGAAAGATTTGGCGAATGCTTTTGCCGCCTAGCTGCGTTGCTGCGGAATAATTGCGACTCTCACGTACTTCAGTACGCTTCGACCCGCAATTTTCCTCGCGCCTTGCCATGCATCCAAAATCATTACGCCAAATTTAAAATCACATATTAGTTAGGCGCGCAAAGCGTTCTCCATATTCGCCAAAAGTTCGGGCCCATTTTTAAAGAACTCCGTTCCCGCGACTATGGTGTCCGCCCCGCGCGAAACGCATTCGGCGACGTTCTTTGCGGTGATGCCGCCGTCCACTTCTATGCGGTAATTGAGCTTCATCTCCCCGCGCCATTTGGCGAGGGTTGAAATTTTATCGAGCGCGACGGGGTTGAAGAGCTGCCCGCCGAAGCCGGGCTGAACGGACATCACAAGCACGATGTCCACCCGGTTGAGAAAGGGCAGCACGCTTTCAATCGGCGTTTTGGGGTTGAGGGTTATTCCCGCCCTGCAGCCGAGCAGGTGTATCTCCTGCAGCGTGGCGTCTATAGGGTAGTCCGGCTCAACGTGGATTGTCAGCTGATCCGCGCCCGCCTTGGCGAAAGGTTCGACATAGAGATGCGGGTTGTCGAGCATCAGGTGCACGTCGTAAAAAAGATGCGGAAATTTGGGTTTGAGCGCGCGCACTATCTCCGGCCCGAATGAGAGGTTCGGCACGAAGTGGCCGTCCATGATGTCCACATGCGCCCACTTCAGGCCCGCCGCAGCTATGCGCTCAACGCCCGCCGCCACGTTGGAGTGGTCGGCCGCGAGTATCGAGGGTGCGAGTTCCACGGAATTCATGGCGCTACCATATCCCCAGGGTTTCGTCGACTATCCTGCGGGCGAGGCCGCGCGCAAGGTTTGACATGTTCTGGTACTGCGGCCCGAGGACGTCCCCGCTGGTTTCGGAATAGGTGATGAGGGAGTACTTCACCTCCTTGTCCTTGAAGATGTACTTGCCGCTGCGCCTGTCAAAAAGCGAGCACTTTGCCGTGAGCTCCTGGTTGAAGGAGAGGGCCATGGCCGTGTCGTCAGGACGCGTGGAAACGCCGTCCTTCTTGTAGTCGGTAATTTCAATTTCAAGCTGCGCCTGGGCGTCGTCAGCGCCGACCAACTCAAGATCCGGCGTGGCCGCAAGCATCTTGCAGACGTTTGAAGTGAGCATGGGCGCAACCTGCGTCGCGTACGACTTGTTCTGCGCGGGCTTCACAAATATCGTGGAAAACGGAAGCGTCTGCGCGGTTCCCGCCAGCTTGTAGTTTGCGCACGAGGCGGAAAATAGCGCGGCAAACGCGCAAAGCGCCGTCAAAGAAAATAGCCTTCTTAAATTCATTTGCACAAACTCTGGATAAAACTCCGCCCTTTTTCAAACACTTATTGCGCCGCTTTTTTGACCAGGCGTGCCACGAAAATCTGGTGGTGCTCCCTGGCCCGGTTCGGCACGCGCTTCATGTATGCTACGAGGGAAGAATCCGGAGAAACCGCGCAGGCAAAGGGAAGCGGCGCGTATTCGTCATCAGAGCGCTCGGTAATGCGCTTCAGCTCCCCCGTGGCGATATCCAGCGTGAACACGGAGTTGTCCATCACGAATGCCACGAACTTGCCGTCCCCGCCCCACGTGAAGGCGCTTGAAACGCCCAGCGGGGAGCGCGTGCGCACGCTGATTTCCCCGCCGTTGGGGGATACCGTGCAGAACTGCGCAACGCCGTTTTCATCAAGCCTTAAAAAGCCTATCATGCCGCCGTCGGGCGAGCTTTGCAGCCAGTGGCGCGCCCCGCCCACGCCGCGGAATTTTTCACTCTCCGTGAAGGTGAGGCGGCGTACGGTTATTTCTTTGGGCGCCGGTATGTATTTCTCCTCTTCCACCCTAATTTTTTCAAGAGCGGAGATGTCGAATGAATCTGGGATGTCGGCAATGAACACTTCCGCGTGCGTCGTCCCGTCCGAGGCGACTACCGTCCCCTGAAACGCGACGGCCTTCTTTTGGCGCGTGCCGTCTGGCTTCACGTATCCGTCCTTCCCCACCCACGCCTCCTCACAGGCGCGTACTATATCGTCCGAGCCCTTACGGGCCTTCCGCATGTCAACGGTATCGCAGAGCGGGAAGGAAAAATATTCGCCGTCAGCATTCATCGGGTGGGCGCGCGAAACTTCCGTCTTGTGCGGAATGTGCAGGACTACCGTGCGGCGGTTCGCTTCGGCCTCTTCGCCCTTCTCGGCCTTCATGCGCAGCCACTCGTCCTCATAAGTTGAAACGAGCATGGCCCCGTCTTCGGAAAAGGTGTGCGCGTGCGTGCCGCCGCGAAGCGCGCCGTAGAAAAACGGGGGCGCGTAGTTTTCGGCATCTATGTTTTTAGCGACGCCGTTTTTTGCGATGACGCCGCGCCTGCGCGTGGGCCCGTATTCCCATTCGTTGGGCTTTGGGCCGATGATAAGCGCAACCTCGTCTCCCGCATCGCTCACGAAGGCCGCGCCCACTTTCTCCCCGCGCGAAGGCTCGAACACGGTTTCTATCGCGCCCGTTTTCACGTCCACGCTTTCGATGCGCGGGGATGAAAATTTCTCGTCCGTTCCGCGCAGGTCGTAAATCAGGCGCGAGGAATCCGCCGTCCACACGCGGCTGTTTGAAAGCATGTGGCCCGAGGGTGAATCGGTAAGCCGGACTTCCTCCGAATATTCTTCAGCCTTCATTCCTGTCTTTTTTTTTTGGACTTTTCGTCCGCCATTTCGCGCGCGAAATCGAGGGCGCCTTCAAAATATTCCTTCTGTATCTGCGTCATGGAAGTCTGCATCATCCATTCAAGGTACTTACGCAGAAGCGGGCTTTTCATGTTGACGTAGAGAGACCATGCCGAAACCGCGTAAAGGCTGCCGAGCTTCTTTTCCTGCTCGTTCAGCTCATCCTCCTTGAGTTTCCCGCGCGTCATTGCGATGAATTTGTCGCCCTCCTTTTTATTGCGCGTTGCCTCCGCTATGCGTTCGACGGGCGCGTAGGTTCCGCAGGCGTAGAACTCGCCCCAGAGCCAGTCTATAAGCGCGGGGGAGAGCTTTGCGGTTTTGGCATCCGGCAGCGCCTGCCTCACTTTTTCCACGCTCTGCAGAAATTTCTTCTCCGAATCTTTAAGGCCCTCCAGCTTGTCGGATTTCCCGAGGAGGCTGAAGAGTATTATTATCTTGGCGCGCAATTCGTGCGCCCCCTTTTCAAACTCCTCGTCTATGAAGGGCAGAAGGAACTCGTGCCTTTCGAAGGCGTTTTTGAAGAAGGAATGGGTCTGGTAATCCGGCCTGTTGTCGGAAGAGACAAACCTGGCGTGCTCGCTCACGAAAAGCTCGAACAAATCGCGGGGGCTGAAATTGACGTTGTAATTCTGGTAGGCGTCGCGCCATTCGTCCTGGGTTGCAAAACCCTTTTCGGGTTTCTCCCAATCCGCAAGGGTGATTGGCGTGTACGCCACGGCCTTTTCGGAATTGTCCAGGTTCTCTAGCTCCGTCCTGATTTCGTAAGCGCCGAATTTGTCGTCGTCGGTGAAGGCCAGCCCTATGGTGAAGGGCAGCTCGACGATGAACTCCTTATTGGGAGTCGCCCCTTCCACAAGCTCGTCAACGAGCTGGCGCTCGTAGGTTCCGCCCTTTTTGAGGAGCACGGCCTTGCAGCGCAGCCTGAACGCGTCGCCGTCGTTTTTGACGACGCCGCGGGCCGAAGGCATGTAGTAGATTTTTTCATTCCTGTACACGACGACGCAGGCGGGAATTTCCGACATGTTTTGCGGCACGTGCGTGATATAGTCTATTTCAGGGCCCGCGCGGGTGACGGGCGCAAAGACGCGCAGGGTCTGCCCGGGCACTTCTCCGCTGTCGTAGATTTTCTTGTCCGCATCCGCCGGCAGCTTCTGCGCCTGGACGTGCGCGCACACGAAGGCGGAAAATAAAAGTGCGAATATGATTTTTAAAAAAGCACGCATAAGTCTCAATCCTCATAAGCTAACAAAGCCCGCCGTCAAATGCGAGTTTTTTTGGCGAACAGGAAATCAATTTAAACCTCACGCGCACAAGCGCGTCATTCGACTCACCGCTTCAGCGGCATCAAAATTTTACCGACCTCCTTTTGGCGGCGCGGAAAAAGACTTGAC
>JAVBSZ010000160.1:0-14505 GCA_031556415.1 Opitutales bacterium
TTCATGACCATGCCCGGCCCCCCGCCGAAGGGCCTGTCGTCCGTATTTTTGTGCTTCTCCACGGACCAGTCGCGTATGTTGTGGACGCGGAAATCCAGAAGCCCGTTTTCAAGCGCCCTGCCCAGCATGCTTTCACCGAGAAAGCCCGTGAGCATTTCGGGGAAGAGCGTGAGAAAGTCTATTCTTAAAGCCGGCATGGAGGTGCGTTAAATAAAAATATCGCACAAGACAAAAATCCGGTGCGATACATTCAAATTTGCGCGGGAGGACTATGCGTCCTTCTGCTGTTCCTTGCGGACGCGCTTCACGATTGAAGCTGCGGTGTCCGACATCTGCGCGCCGACACCCACCCAATAGTCAACCCTGTCGAGCTTGATGGAGGTTTCAACGTCCTTGCCGCGGGCCTGCGGATTGTAGGTGCCGAGGTTCTCGACAAAGCTGCCGTCGCGCTTTGTGGTTTTTTCCGCAACTACCATGCGGTACATTGGCGTATGAACTGCGCCGTGTCTTTGTAATCTGATTCTGAGTGCCATTATCTTTTTTGTGTGAAATTTAAAGCGTTAGAAGGAATATCGTGCAAAAGGGATTGTCAACCCTTTTTAAGCGCTTTTCTTTCAAAATTTTCAAACCAAAAGAAAAGCGCCGCGCGCATGTTTATGCGAAATCCGCGAAATCTGCGATGGACTTGATTTTTATCTCCCTGTCTATGCGTTTGCCGAGGCCGCCGAGCACCGCGCCAGGACCGCATTCGTAGAACTGCTCCACGCCTAGGGCGGCGGCGTTGCGCTGACAGTCTTCCCAGCGCACTGAGGAAACCACCTGCGAAACGAGCATGGCCTTTATTTCAGAGGGTTCGCTCACGGCGGCGCCCGTGACGTTCGTGAACACCGCAACCTGCGGCGTTTTGAATTCCACGCCTTCGAGGAACTTTTCAAAGGCGTCGCGCGCGGGTTTCATGAGCCTGCTGTGGTACGCGCCCGCAACCTTGAGCGGAACCGCCATCTTGAACGAGTTGCGCTCCTTGGCAGCCTCGAGCGCGGCTTCAACTTTTGCGCGCTCTCCGGAAATCACAATCTGTCCCGGGCAGTTGAGGTTTGCCATGTCGACGTCAAATTCGTCGCAGTATTTCCGCACGTCTTCCACGCTGCCGCCTATGAAGCTGGCCATGGCGCCGTCGGAGGCTTCGCAGGCTTCCTGCATGAGGCGGCCGCGTTCCGCGACTATTTTCAAACCCGTCTCAACGCCGTAGGTGCCCGCCGCCGCGTGCGCCGTGAGTTCGCCGAGGGAGAGGCCTATGGCCGTAGTCAGTTCGCCGAGCATGCCCTTCTCTTTGAGGATTTCAAGCACCGCAATGCCGTGCATGTAAAGCGCCGGCTGGCAGACGCTCGTCTTCGTAAGCTCCTCCATGGGGCCTTCAAAGCAGTATTTCGAGAGCGGGAACCCGAGGGTTTCGTCCGCCATGCTGTAAAGCTTTTTGACGGCGTCGCTCGCCTCAAAAAGACTCTTTGCCATTCCGACGCTCTGCGCGCCCTGTCCTGAGAACAATAATCCTGTCTTCATATTTTTATAAAAAATTTAAACTGTTTAGCCTATTTCTTTTCGTTGTCCTCGGCCTTCTTTTCGAAGGTTTTGATGCCGAGGGCTATGTCCTTTGAAAGGTCCGCGCAGGCGGCGTTGATTGCCGACACGTAGGAGTCGTAAGAGTCTCCGGCGGGGTAGCTCTTTGCGAAGTCCTTTGAAGTGAGCTCATCCTTTCCGTTGACGTCCACAAGCTGCCAGCGCGCCTTGAACGAGAGCTCCCCGCCTATCTTTCCTATGCAGTCCGAAACATAGATGCGCACCCAGATGTACTTTTCGGAAAACGCGACGGCCGGATACGTGAATATGTTGGCATTACCCGAAAGGATCGAAATGTTCTGCGTCATCAGGCGGCCCAGGCTTGCCGCGGGAAGCTCTATCCAGCGCTGATATTCGGCGATGCTCACCCTGTTGCCTTCGCCCAGCGTCACTATTTGCGACCTGTCCATGTAGGGAGGTATTGAGACGGGCATTATCGTGACGCTGATGTCGCTCTTGAGAGCGGGGTCGGCGACCATGTCCTTGGGCGTGCTCAAGACGTAGAACGCGGTCGGGTCCGGCTTGGGCGTGAGCATGTCTCCGACGCATCCGGCAAGAAGCAGCGAGGCGAGCGCACCCGCAATCAGATATGTTTTTGAAATCTTCATAATTTGCATTCCTTGTTATTTTTTCTCCGCGTCCCCCGCGGCGGCCTTTCCGGTGATGATTGAATTCGGGTTTCTTTCCACGAACTCCGCAAGATTTTTGACGGACGAAAGCGTGTCGGAAAGCTGTTTTAGCGCCATTGCCAGTTCGAACCTGAAGGGAGACTGCGGGGCGATTATGGAGTTGACGTTGAGCAGCATTTCGTCGGCGTCCTTCATTACGATGTTCGCGGACTTCTCTATGTTTTCAAGCGTGCCGTCCAGCTTTGCAACCAGCGAGCGCACCTCTTTCAGCAACTCGTCGACATTCGCCAGAGAGTTGCCTATGGCCGGGTTCTGGATGACCTTGTTGACGTTGGCGAGCGCTTCAAGGGCGTCGTCGTTGATTTTTTTGACGTCGAGCTGGTCTATCTTGGAATTGAGGTTCAGGAGAAGCTTGTTTGCGTTTCCGGAAATTTCCTCAAAGTCTATCTTGGATATGTTCGCCATCATTTTGTCTATGGACTTGCCCATTTCCGAAAGCATGGAGCGCGCTATGGGTATTTCCTTGTAGCCCATGCGGCTGTGGTGCTCAGTGTACGGCTCGTCCGGAGAGGCGAGATAGTCAAGCTCTATATAAAGCATGCCCGTGACTATGCTCTGGAAGCTGAGTTTTGCGCGCAGGCCCTCCTTGATCTGGTGGTCCATCGTGTCAACCAGCGTTTCCGAAGTGGTTCCGGACTTGCGCCTCAGCGCGCGGATGTCCACGGAATATATCACGGAGACTGTGGAGTCCCTCAAATTGTTGTCGCGTATGCGCAGGCGGATGTCCTCAACCTTGCCTATCGTCACGCCCTTGTATTTGACGGGCGCGCCGATGTCGAGCCCGTGGATGGTGTCGCTGAAATAAGACACAAACATGTCGTTCTGCGCAAAAAATTTGGCGCCGCCGAACACCATTACGGCTATCACCGCTATCGTGATGGAGCTTACGACAAACGCGCCGATTATTGTAGGATTAGCTTTTTTTCCCATGATTATCCGTTGGCTTTGGGGTCTACGCCCCGGTTTAAAAACACGCGCACGTCCTCAATTTCACTTGCCGCAAGCTCCTTGGGGGAGCCTATGGCCGACTGCGTCTTGGTTTTTGCGTTGAGGAAAATGGCCCTGTCGGCTATCGCGTTGATGCTCGCCAGTTCGTGAGTCACAACGACGATGGTCGCCCCGAGGGAGTCCCTCATCTCTATGATGAGCTCGTCAAGGCGGTGCGATGAGATTGGGTCCAACCCCGCGCTGGGCTCGTCAAAAAATAGCACCGTGGGGTCCAGCGCTATGGCCCTTGCAAGCCCCGCCCTTTTGCGCATGCCGCCGCTTATTTCCGACGGGTAGAAGTCTCCAAACCCGCGCAGGCCCACGAGCGCAAGCTTGAGGTTCACAAGCTCGTCGATGTCCTTCTTTTTAAGCTTGGTGAACTGCTGGAGCGGAAGCGCGACGTTTTCCGAAAGCGTCATTGAGGACCACAGCGCCCCGCCCTGGTACATCACGCCGAAAGTCCTGCGCATCTGCTGCCTGTCGTCCGCAGAGGCGCCCGTGAATTCCCTGCCCGCGTGAAAAATTCTGCCCTTTGCGGGCTCGACAAGGCCGATGATGTTTCTTAAGAGCGTGCTCTTGCCGCAGCCGCTGCCGCCCATTATCACGAAAATTTCCTTCTCCTTGATTTCGAAATTGAGGTCCGTCATCACAACATAGTCGCCATACGCCATGGTGAGGTTTTCAACCTTTATGGCGTCCTTGCGGGTATCTGCTGGCGATTGCGAACTCATATGTCGAAAATGTTAAAGGCCACCGCGAAGAGGGCGTCTATTACCACTATGAAAACTATGCTTGTGACCACGCTCGAAGTCGTGGCCAGGCCCACGGCCGAGGCGCTGTTGCCGCACTTCATCCCGCGCAGGCAGCCTATCATGGCCACCACTATCCCGAATACGACGCTCTTCACCACGCCAGTTGAGCACTGCAGCATCGTGAGCGAGGCCATAGTGCGCGTCATATACTGGTCCCAATTCAAATCAAAAAGCCCCATGCCTATCACCAGGCCGCCGAGTATGCCCATGAGGTCGGCAAAAATTGTCAGCAGCGGGAACATGCATATCAGCGCGATCACACGCGGCATGACGAGGAATTCCATAGGATTTATGCCGAAGGTTGAGAACGCGTCTATCTCCTCGTTGACCTTCATGCTGCCGAGCTCCGCCGCGAAGGCCGCGCCCGTGCGGCCGGCCATCACCACGCCAACCATTATAGCGCCCATTTCGCGCACCATGGCAATGCCGACAAGGTCCGCAACGTAGATTTCAGATCCGTATTTCGCAAGCTGCACCGCGCCCACGAAGGCCAGGATGAGGCCCACAAGAAAGCTTATCAAAGAGACTATCGCGAAGGCGTCGGGCCCCGCGCGCTGTATGAGCACCCAGAAATCGCTCATCCGGTATCGCGCCTTGCCCACGAGCAGCTTGAGTATTGTCAGCGTGAATTCGCCTATGAACGAGACCTGCTCTTTGAAGGAGGCGTAAAGCTCCAGAGTGTCCTGCCCCACCGTTTTAAAGACGCCGCCGCGCGATGCGCCGCGCTTTGCGCCCTCGTTGGAAGGGACTGCCACGGCCAGGCGCAGGAGCTGCTTGGGGCCATCCGGCAGCTTGTCCGGAGAGAACGCCATCTTGCGCTCCTCGCAGATTTCGTAGCAGCGCAAAAGCAGGCATATCAAAGAAGAGTCGTACTTGCCGAGGCCGTCGGCCTCGACGGAAAATTCCTTCACGCCTTCGGGGATTTTTGAAGTGATCTCTTCGACGCCCGTGCGGGTGTTTGAAATCAGCCAGTCTCCGCCGACAACCAGCCGCGCGGAACTTCCCGAGAGTTCCACCTTAGCCCAGGCCTGGGTCCGCGTCGAGCTGTCGGGTGTTTGCAGCATATTTAATGGGTTTTAATACCTGTCGTCCTCGTCGTCAAAAGACTCAAGGTCGGCCTCCTCCTCCTCATAGCCTTCCTCTTCGTCTTCATCGTCCCACTGCATGGTTTCGTCTTCCTCAATGTTCTCCTCCTCCATCGGGATGTCCTCGATTTCGTCGTAATTTTCGTCGCCGTCGGAAGACTTCACTGCGTCGTCCTCGTCGTCCTCGAGGGAATAGCCTTCCGGAACGTACTCCAAGATGTCCATTATTTCAGAGAAAACGTGGATGGCCTTGCCTTCCATGTAGTCGTTCTGGTACTTGTCGCGCACCTGCTCTTCAAGGTCCTCTATCGTGAGGGGCACTTCAAATTCAAAACAGTCGTTAAGCATTTTGACCTGCAAAAGCGTGATATGGTCCAAAAATTCGGCGTAGGGGCTGCGGTCCTCGTCGAGATTGTCGGGCAGCAGGAAGAGCTGGTCTTCGGTGTCGTAGACGGAGTCCTTGGTGCGGAATATCCTTCCCGTGTCGTTGTAAATCTTGCTGTCTATTGCGAAAGTGAAAAACGCCTCTTCAACGGTAGAATCATCAAGCCCGTATTCTTTGAGGGCGGAGAGGGTCTCTATGATGTGGTCCGCCTGTCGCGGGTCTATGACGCTCATCGCGTCCGAATCCCAGTTGACCTTGTCGCTCGTTTCAACGACCCACCAGTTGAGGTCTTTTCCAAGTTTAACTTTGCACCAGCTTAATTTCGGGGACTTCTTTGACATATATTCCTTAAGTTCTCGTTTTAAAATATGGGTTTCTTAAATATTCTCAAAATTCTCTGCGCGGTTTTTTGCCATAGTCAACTAGAAAATATCCGCGGGATTTGCCGAGCGCAGTTTGCGCGTGGCAAGCAGGCCCGCAAAGACGCACATAAAAACCGAAAGCGCGAAGACGAGAAAGAGGTTGAACGCGTTGAGATAGGTTGGCATGTTGGCGATGTCGCGCGTGAGCTTGTAGAGCAGCGCCGCCAGCAGGCTGCCCGGAATGAAGCCTAGCACGGAGAGGATTATGGACTCCTGGAGTATTATCCAGATGAAAAATTTGTCGTCAAAGCCTATGGCCTTGAGGGTGGCGTATTCGGGAATGTGGTCGGTGACGTCGGTGTAAAGTATCTGGTAGACTATCACCGCGCCAACGAATATCGACACGGCCATGGACGCGCCTATCACAAAGCCTATGGGGGTGCGCACGGCCCAATAGTCCTTCTCATTCGTGATGAACTGCTCCTTTGTTACAACGACGGTGTCGGAAGGGTAAATTTTTGAGAGGAATTTTGCGGTTTCCTCCGCCTTCGCAGGGTCTTTAAGTTTGATTACGCCGACATTGTATGAGCGTTTTGAGGCGTCGGGCCAGATGGAATTGAAGGTGGCCTCGCTCATGAGAACGTTGCCGTCGGCCGCGAATGTGGGGCCTATCTTAACGAGCCCCTCTATGGTGGCCTTCTTGCCGGCTATTTCCGTGGGCAGCTCGCCCTTTTCGTTAAAAAGCGTTTCGATGTCCCCGTACTGTTCGCGAGAGAGCGAGTCAAAAAGCACGGTGCCCTTCTTCTTCAGAAGATGGCTGTTTTCGCAGATCTCCGGCGTGTTGAAAACTTTTTTGGAAGGGTCGAACGCTATCACGAAGATGTCGCGCTCGCGCCCCGTCTCGACATTTCTGAAAGGCATGGTGCTGAGTTTGAGGCCGGAGGCCGTCTCAACGCCGTCCGCCGCGAGGGCCTGGTGCAGGCGCACCTCGGGGAAGCCGCGCCCAACGCCGAAATACTCGTAGTTGGGGCTGTGCAGAACCACATCGCCGTCCAGCAAAATTATTGGTGCCACAACCTGCCTGTAAAGTGCGCCCTGCAGGCCCATCTGGAAGAGCATCATCGTGACGGCGAAGGTGATGCCAGCTATCGCCACGGCAAAGCGCTTGCGCTCCGAGGTCAGCTGAAGCCACGCAAGGGGGATGCCCAGCGGGAATATCCTCTCAAAGAAACGTTTCTTATTTTTGGGCATCTGCTGCAACCGATATGCGCGCGTTCACCTGGGAGCCTATGATTTTTTCAAGCTCCGGCGTATTTTCAATCTCGATTTTTACCGTCACCACGCGGCTGTCCGCATATTCGTTGGGGTCAACGTTGAACATTTTGTTGGGCTTGACGTTCTGCGAAATTTCGGAAACCTTGCCCTTGAGAAGCTTGCCCTTGAGTGCGTCTGAAAGAATTTCAACCGGAGCGCCGAGCTTCACTTTAAGGACGTCGCTGAAGTAGACTTCGGCTTCCACGTACATTTTGCTTGTGTCGGCGATTTCACAGACGCCTTCGCTTCCCTGCGCCTCGCCTTCCTTTGTGAAGACGCTCAGAACTTTTCCGTTCAGGGGAGAAAGAAGAATGTGGTCATTATAAAAGACCCACGCTTCATTTGCGGAAGCTTCGGCCTCTTTAACCATCGCCTTCTGCGCGGCTTCAACTAGCGGCATCATGGCCTGCGCCTGCGAAATGTGCCTCAAAAGCGTGGTCTGCTCGTAGTCAATCTGTTCGCGCTCACGGCGCGGCGGGTCTTTCTCGTCAAGGATCTTTTTGTTCTGCGCGAAAGTGCCTTCCAAATCGGCAATAAGGTTTTTCTGCTGGAGTATCTTGATGTCCGCGGCGGCCTTGGCCGAAGCCACGGCTTCCAGCGCGCGTTCGTGAGAAAGCTTTGCGCGCTGTATCCCTTTGATTTCCGCAACGGGCTTGCCCGCCTTGATTTCATCGCCCTCCTTTACCAGAAGCTTTTCAATGACCGCCTGCGCGCCCGAAGGGCTGTATGCCGCGAGTCTGGAAACGCTCTGCGAAGGCAGAACCTTGCCCTGGCAGGCTATGAACTTGGCTTCGTCCGCCGCGCCGGCTTGAAGGGCTGCGCAAAGCGCCATAAAAATTGGAAACAGCTTTTTCATAAGGGGTCTGAGCCTTTCAGCATCGCGGACGTTTTTCAATATTAAAAAAAGATGCTCCCCTGCCCCGCTTCCGGAGTGCCGGAATATTTCGCGAGCCACTGCAGGGGCGCGTCGGCAAAGGCCTCGTGCCGCATTGCGGAGGTGATTAGCAGCGCGCTTGCGAGGGCGTCGTAAAGCGCGCAGTGCCACTTGCGGCGAAGAGACGGACAGAACTTTTTTGCGAGCTCGTCAAGCTCCGCCTGCAATCCCAAGACCGCAACCGCTTCCGAAAGCTTGCCGCTGGGCATGTCAGGGTATACGTTCTTTATAAAGAGAAGAGTGTCCAGCCAGGGGCCCCAGGTGTTGCAGAATTTTCCGTCTTCAAGGAAGGCCGGCACGCGCGGGGCTATTGGCGAATAGGAGCGCAGCAGGCCGTCCTCCGTGGCGCGGTTGTGCGAGGCGAATATGCCGCGGGCGCGCAATGAGGCGAAAAATTCAAGGTGCGTTTCAAAGGGCGCCTTACCCTCCGCCGCCGCGTTCGCTATGCCGAAAAGCCTTTCATCGCGCGCGCTTATTGGAGAGCGCGGGGCGCATATCGCCGTATGCGCTTCAATTATTTCACCACCCGATATTTCAACCGCGCCGAACTCCACAACGCCGCACTTCTTTGAGCCTTCAAAGTCTATGGCGAATATGGAAGTCTTTATTTTCATCTTGAAGTTTGAAAAATCGTGTGAGAACATTTAACGACATGGACAACGAGCTTTTCAAGAATTTTATAGGCGAACTGGCCGACCAGAGCGGAAAATACATCGCCGAATCTTTTGACCGCGACAACGCCGTCACCCTCAAGGCCGACAAATCCCCCGTCACGGAGATAGACAGGAACACGGAGCTCATGCTGCGCGAAAGCATCAAGATGAAATTCCCCTCGCACGGGATAATAGGCGAGGAGTTCGGCAGGGAGAACGACGGGGCGGAATTCGTCTGGGTGATAGACCCCATAGACGGCACAAAATCCTTCATCACAGGCGTGCCGCTTTTCGGGACGATAATAGCCCTGCTTAAAAACGGGGAGCCCATACTAGGCCTCATAGACCAGCCCATACTCAAGCAGCGCTGCATCGGAGACAACGAAACCTGCTGGTTCAACGGTCGCCCCGTGCGCGCATCGTCCCACAAGACCATAGAGGGCGCAACGGTTTTGACGTCGGACAGCCGCCACGCGGAGAGCGACTATGACGCGGAAAAATTCAGAGCCCTCGTCAACAAGGCCGCCATATTCCGCAGCTGGGGAGACTGCTTCGGCTACATGCTCATAGCGCGCGGCCTCGCCCACGTGATGCTCGACGCCCGCCTCGAAGTGTGGGACCTCATGCCTCTGCTCCCCATTTTAAAGGGCTGCGGCGCGACTTACAGCGACTGGCACGGCGGCGACAACTACGGCAAAAAGGGCCTCGTCGTGGGATGCACTAAGGAATTACACGACTTTGCAATCAAACGTTTAAATAAATGATTTGGCGAATGCTTTGGGCGGATAGCGACGTTGCTTCGGATGTCTCGGCACTAGTCACATACTTTAGTATGCTCCTACCGCCTCGCATCCCGCGCCTTGCTCTCCATCCCAAATCATTGCACCAAATTCATTTATTACTTATCAGAAAACAGAGATTTTATTTCTTATAAAAATATGCAGAAATGCTCCGTAATTTTACGGAGCATTTATTTTCCAACTTTTCTAAACTCATTTCTTAAGTACGTTAAATAGGTGCAGTGATTTTGGATGCAGAAGTAGGCGCAAGAAAGCCCCGCGGTGGGAGCGTACAAGCAGTACGTGACCAGTGCGGGGCTTTCGCAGCAACAACCTTCTGCGCCAAAAGCATTCGCCTATTTGGCGTACTTGACGTCTTCCCAGGCGCCCTGCGCCACATTGCTCTTGAGGCAGGCGTCTATGAAGGATATGCCCATGCGGCCGTCGTAGATGTTCGCGTACTTTGAGCCGTCGCAGGAGAAAGGCTTGCCCGCGAGGTATGCGCGCACGTCCTTTTCAAACTCGCGGTGCAGCCTTGCGTAGGCGTCGTGGAAGGCTTCGGGGTGTCCGCTCGGGATTGTCGGCTCCGCAAGCAGCCATGCCGGAACGTCTCCGAGGAAGCCGTCGTTCGCCGAAACCGCGCCGCGCCAGTAGACCCTGTCGGGCTGGTTGGAGAGGAAAATAGTCACCTTTTCAGGCTCCTCCTGCGACCACTGCAGCGTGCCCTTGGTTCCCGCAACCTCGATGCGCAGGTCGTTCTTATGGCCTATGCAGATTTGGGATGCGCGCACCATCGCCTTTGCGCCGTTTGAAAGTTCGCAGTAGGTCGTAAAATGGTCGTCGAGCATCCTGCCCTTCACAAAGGTTTCCATGTGCGAGGAAACTTTCGTCACGTCCATGCCCGTCACAAAGCGCAGCTGCATGAGCGCGTGCGTGCCTATGTCGCCCCCGCAGAGGCTGCCGCCCGAGCGTTTTGGGTCCGTGCGCCACTGCGCGCCTTCCGCCCCCTTGTTGTTTTCAACCTGCGTGGCGAGCCAGCCCTGTATGTAGGAGGAGTCAACCCAGCGGATGTCGCCGAGCAGTCCGCTCTGCACGATGTACCTTGAAAACCAGGTAGTCCAATGGCCCACGTACGTGTGCGCCACCGCAAAGGGAACATTCTTTTCTTCCACCGCAGCCGTGAGCTTTTCAGCCTCTTCAAGGTTTATAGTCAGCGGCTTTTCGCACATCACGGGAATTCCCGCCATGACGGCCTTGTACGCGGGGTCAAAATGCACGAAGTTGGGCGTGACAATCAAAACGTAGTCCAGCTTTTCTTCCGCCGGAAGCTTTGCATTGTCGGCTATCATCTCGTCATAAGACGCATAGCCCTTGATGGGGTACTTCCAGTTGGCAGCCTCGTCCATCGCGATTTTCGGGTCCGGATGAAGCGCCGCGGCGACCACGCGCCTGGTTCCGTCAAAATGAATAGCCTTCTGGTGCGGCTGGACGATGAACGCTCCGGCGCCTCCGCCTATGAGCCCTACTCTTAATGGTTTTGGTGACATGTTATCCTTTTCTTTTTTGCTGTTGATGTATTTAAATTCTTTCCGCATGCCTACGCGCAAAACGCAGGCCGCAGTTTGGGTGCAAGAGACTGCGCTCCAAAAACACGGCGGAACAATCCATACAAACTACTCCGGCCCGCTTTAAAATTCAACAATTTTTTTGGCAGAAAAATATTTACAATCCGCCGCGTTGATATAGTAGTGTGTATCTTACGGGGAGCGGATGCGCATTGGTTTTTCAGGCGCTTTATTCCCGTGTATATTTTAACGATTGGGATATATATGATGAGCAGAGTTAAGTTGAATTTCTTCCGCACTGCGGCTTTTTTTGCGGCGTGCGCGTGCATGGTTGCGTGCGAAAAGCCAAAACAGGCGCAAAAAAAGGAGGCCGAGATTCCGACGGTCGAAGTGGCGCGCCCCCTAGTGCGCGCGGTGGAAGTCTGGGACGAATACACCGCGCGCCTTGACGGGGAAAAGTCCGTTGAGATACGCGCGCGCGTCAGCGGCTACCTTGAAAAGATACGTTTTCAGGACGGCGACTACGTCAAGGAAGGCCAGCTGCTTTTTGAAATAGACCCGCGCCCTTTCGAGGCCATCGTGGCGGCCTGCAAGGCGTCGGTAAGCGAGGTTGAGGCGCGCATAGCCCTGGCGCAGGGCAATATGGACAGGGCGCAGGAGCTCATGGCGGCAAACGCCATTTCAAAGGAGCTTCTCGAAAGCAGGAAGAGCGAGCTTGCGGGAGCGAAGGCGATACTTTTGAGCGCGCAGGCAAAACTGCGCGAGGCGCAGCTTGACCTTGAATTCACCAAAATCCACTCTCCCATTTCCGGCTACGTGAGCCGCAGGTTCGTGGACGAAGGCAACCTTGTCACGGCGGGGACGACGCTTTTAAGCACGATAGTTTCAAGGGACATAGTCTACGCGTATTTTGAAGTGAGCGACCGCGTTGCGATAAGATACGTCAACAACAAGCTCTTTGAGGCCATAGACAACAAGAATAAAAAGGGCCCCGCTGTGGAGCTCAAGCTCGTTGACGAAACCAAGCCTTCGCACTTCGGCTATCTGAGCTACGTGGGCAACCAGCTGAGCCTTTCAAGCATAGAGCTGCGCGCCAATATAGACAACAAGGACGGCAAGCTTTTCCCCGGGATGTACGGGAAAGTCCGCCTTGCGGCGGGCAAGCCCGAGGAGCGCCTCCTCATACCGGAGCTCGCCATCGGCACGGACCTCGTGGGGCGCTACGTGTACGTGGTGGATAATGACAATATCGTCAGCTACCGCCCCGTCGCGGTCGGAGACCTCATAGGCCAGATGCAGATAGTTTTGGAGGGCCTTTCACCGGACGACAGGGTCGTCATAAACGGCATACAGCGCGCGAAACCCAAGGCGAAAGTCAACGCCATCCTCCAGGAGCTTGAATAGATGAAGTTTTCGCACTTTTTCGTGGACAGGCCCAGGTTTGCGACGGTCATATCGCTGTTCATCCTTCTGATTGGCGTGGCGGGCTTCATGGGCCTTCCGCTGACGCAGTATCCGGAAATAGTTCCGCCCACAATCAACGTCAACACGAAGTACACGGGCGCCTCTCCGGAAATAGTGATGAACACCGTCTGCGCTCCGCTTGAGCAGGAGATAAACGGCGTTGAGCGCATGATATACATGCAGAGCAACTGCACGTCGGACGGCTCGCTGAGCATAGAAGTGGTTTTTGAAACGGGGACGGACGCGAACATGGCGCAAATCATGGTGCAGAACCGCGTGTCGAAGGCGGAATCGCGCCTGCCGAAGGAAGTGAGGGACGTCGGCGTGACGGTAAGGAAGCGCTCGCCCGACATGCTCATCTACATCAACCTTATTTCTCCCGAAGGCACGCGAGACAAACTCTACCTCTCCAACTACTCAATAACGCAGATGCAGGACAGGCTTGCGCGCGTCTACGGCATAAGCGAGTTCAACATTTTCGGCGCGAAGGAGTACAGCATGAGGATATGGCTGGACCCCGACAGGCTCGCGGCCATGGACCTTTCGCCGATGCAGGTGATAGCCGCGCTGCAGGAGCAGAACAAGCAGATTGCAGCGGGCAAACTCAACCAGCCCCCGCTTGAAACGGGCGCGGCGTACGAGCTCACCATCAACGCAAAGGGCCGCCTCAACACCGAGGAGGAGTTTGGGAAAATCATCGTAAAATACGCGGCGGACGGCCGCATAGTGTATCTGCGCGACGTCGCGCGCGTGGAGCTCGGCTCCTACGTCTACGGCAACGAAAGCTACATCAACGGCAAAAGCACGGTGTCAATGGGCGCCTACCAGCTGCCCGGAACCAACGCCATTGAGACGGTTGAAAACCTCCTCAAAGAGGTGGAGGAACTCAAGCTGAACTTTCCCGACGACGTAGACTACGTGATAGGTTTGGACACCACAGCCTACATCGCGGAATCCATCCACGAGGTGTATATGACTATCATCATAGCGGTGGTGCTTGTCGTAGCCGTAGTGATGCTCTTTTTGCAGGACTGGCGCAGCGCCTGCATACCGCTTGCGGCAATTCCCGTTTCGCTCATCGGAACCTTCGGCGTCATGTACGCGTTCGGGTTTTCGCTCAACAACCTCTCGCTCTTCGGGCTGGTGCTGGCGATAGGGATAGTCGTGGACGACGCCATCGTCGTGGTGGAAAACGTGGAGCGCAACATGAAGCTCGGCCTAAACCCCAAGGAGGCCACGAAGGCCGCCATGACGCAAGTTCAGGGCGCGCTCATCGCAATCGTGCTGGTGCTCAGCAGCGTCTTCATCCCCACCGCCATGCTGCCGGGAATCATAGGCCAGTTCTACAGGCAGTTCGCGCTGACCATAGCGGCGTCCACGGTGTTTTCGGGCATAGTTTCGCTCACGCTCACGCCCGCGCTCTGCGCCGTCTTCCTCAAGGGGCACGGCGAGAAGCAGGACCTCTTCACGCGATTCTGGAACGCCACAATCGGAAAACTCTTTTCGCTTTTCAATGTTTGCTTTGACTGGGTCGCGGAATGCTACGGAAAGACGGTCGCCGTGCTCACCCGCTTTTCGCTGCTGGTAATTCTTCTTTACGTCGGCCTGATTTTTGCGACGGTGCATTACTTTGAAAACACGCCCACGGGCTTCATCCCGAAGCAGGACCAGGGCTACTTCATGGTGACAATCCAGCTGCCGGACGGAGCCTCCTTCGAGCGTACCGAGGAAGTGCTCAACCGCGCGGGCGCCTTGGTGCAGGAAATAGAGGGCGTGAAGTACACAATGTCCCTCGTGGGCAGAAGCAACATTGGCCCGTCATCCAGCAGCGGCAGGCTGACAGTGAATTTGGATGACCG
>JAVBSZ010000169.1:0-10680 GCA_031556415.1 Opitutales bacterium
TTCAGCCCCGCCTTTCAGCCGCCGTTAAAGCGCATTTGCCTAGCGCGCGTTCTGCTTAAGAATTTTCAAGGCGAAATTTTTCGGCGAAAGCGCGTGCGTCTTTTTGAAGAGGCGCGAAAAGTGGTAGGGGTCCGCATAGCCCACCTGCGCGGCCGCCTCCTTCACGCTGCAGTTCTGGCGCACAATGAGGTCCGCGGCGTGGTTCATCTTGAGCATCGTCAGGAATTCAAGCGGCGTCTGCGCGGAGTGCGCCTTGAAGAGCCTGCACAGGTACGCCTCTCCCACAAAACACTTTCGCGCGGCCTCTGAAACGGAACCGAGGCGCGCATAGTTTTCCAGAATATAGGCGCGGCAGCGCAAAAAAGTTTTCAGCGACGCCGTAAGCTGGCCCGCTGTCAGCCTTGAATTCTCCCTTATCATGCCGAGGAGGGCGCAGAGTAGGTGGGAGCCGATTTCAGTAGCGGGCCCTGTTTCAAAGCCGGCGCAGCCCACGCACTGTTCAAAGAGGGCGAGGGCGCCCGCGCCCTGCACGAGCGCCACGGGCACGCCCGCTTCCAGGGAATTATCCTTCAAAACTTTTTTCCCTCCGCGGCAGGCGAAGTCCAAAAAATATTTGAGCGCAGCCGCGCCGCTTTTCAGTGAGAGCGTGAAGGCGGTATCCGGCGCGTATGCGAAGACGCTTCCCGGGCCGAGATGAAAAATTCTTCCGCCGCACTCCAGCTCCCATTCTCCCTCGGCGATGTACTCAAGCGCGTAGTATCCGAAGGATTTTCTGTTGAGGAAATATCCGCTTCCGCAGCGCTCGCTCCCTGCGCAGACTATGCGCGGCTCCCTTGAAGTTTTGGGCGACATATTCCCAAAAAAATACCTGCCGCTTTCAACCTGGCTTGATATGAACTTCGGCCTGTCAGCCTCCGAATCGCCCTTGTTTTCAGCGAATGACGTCTTTTTTGCACCCATCTTGCGGAGGATTCTTCCCTCTTATGCGGACGCAATCAAGTCAAAAATATCCATTAAACGGTCGCTAAAGTCTATGGACTTCCCTTTCGGATTCTGCTAGGATGAAGCCAACGCATTTACAATTTTTTATGACTGACGAAAATAATGGAATGGAAATTACAGATCCAAAACTCGTTCCGCAGCGTGTGCTGCGAAGCGGCGCTAAAATGCCCGCAATAGGCTACGGAACTTTCGGCAGCGATTATGCCTCGGCAGAGCGGATAGCCCAATGCGTTGTAGACTGCGCGCGCATGGGATACCGCCATTTCGACTGCGCGAGCGTCTACGGCAACGAGGCGGAAATCGGCGGGGCCTTTGAAAAAATCATGAAGGGCGGAGTGGGGCGCGAGGAGCTTTTCGTCACGTCAAAGGTCTGGAATGACATGCACTCTCCCGAGGACGTCGCAAAATCATGCAGGAAGACGCTGAAAGATTTGAGGCTGGATTATCTCGACATGTACCTAGTGCACTGGCCCTTTCCGAATTTCCACCCGCCCAAGTGCTCCGTGGAGAGCCGCTCTCCCGACGCGCGCGCCTACATCCATGACGAGTACATGCAGACCTGGGGCGCCATGGAAAAACTGGTGGAGGAGGGCCTCGTGCGCCACATCGGAACGTCGAACATGTCAATAGCCAAACTGGGGCTGCTGCTGCGCGACGCGCGCGTAAAACCCTTCGCAAACGAGATGGAGCTGCACCCGCATTTCCAGCAGAGAAAACTTTTTGACTACGTGCGCGCGAACGGAATTGAGGTTGTTGGCTTTTCGCCCATAGGCTCCCCGGCGCGGCCCGAGCGCGACAGGACCTCCGCAGACACCTGCGACATTGAAGACCCCGTCATGCTTGAAATAGCCGCCGCGCACGGGATACACCCCGCAACGCTCTGCGTCAAGTGGGCGGTGCAGAACGGGCACACACCCATACCGTTTTCCACAAAACCCTCCAACTGCCTTGCGAATTTGAAATGCCTGACCACGCCGCCGCTGAGCGGGGAGGAGATGGGGAAAATAGCGGCCATAGACAGGAACTGCCGCCTGATAAAGGGGCAGGTATTCCTCTGGAAAGACGGCCAGAGATGGGAAGACCTCTGGGACGAGGACGGCACGATAGCGCAATAATTTCAAAAAGAAAAAACGATGGACATTCCAAAAAAAATGACGGGCGCGATACTGCCCGGAAACAGCAGCGTGGTGTTGAAAGAATTCGACGTTCCGGCACCCGGACACGGCGAAGTCCTTCTCAAAATGAAGGCCTCAACGATATGCGGAAGCGACATCCGCTGCATATACCACGAGCACCTCGGCAAGGGGCCCGAAGGCTACCAGCCCGGGATGATAGCGGGGCACGAGCCCTGCGGTCAGATAGTGTCTGCGGGCCCGGGCTGCCGGCGCTTCAAGGCGGGCGACAGGGTGATAGTGTACCACATCTCCGGCTGCGGCGTCTGCAATGACTGCCGCAGGGGCTACATGATTTCATGCACGAGCCCGTGGCGGCGCGCCTACGGCTGGCAGCGCGACGGCGGCATGGCCGAGTACATGCTCGCGGAGGAGAAGGATTTGGTAGCGCTTCCAGATTCCCTTTCCTTCGAGGACGGCGCGCAGGTGGCCTGCGGCTTCGGCACGGTGTACGAGGGGCTTGAAAAAATCGGCGTATGCGGGAATGACGACGTGCTCATAACGGGCCTCGGCCCCGTGGGGCTTGCGGCGGCCATGCTTGCGCGCGCGATGGGCGCGCCGCGCATCATCGGCATAGACGCGCTTGAGGAGCGCATGAAAATAGCCGAAGACTTGAAGCTGTGCGACGACGTCCTTAAGGCGGGCTCCGACAACGTGAGCGAGGTTCTCTCGCTTACGAACGGGCGCGGAGTTGAACGCGCCGTAGACTGTTCCGCGAACGCCGCCGCGCGCGCCGTTGCCGTGCGCGCCACGCGCAAGTGGGGAAAAATCGTCTTCATAGGGGAGGGCGGCACGGTTTCGCTCAATCCTTCGCCCGACATGATACACGACCAGAAGACGATATGCGGCTCATGGGTCACCAGCATCTGGAAGATGGAGGACCTCGTTGAAAAGATAGTGCGCTGGAAGCTGCGCCCCGCTGATTTGATTACGCACCGCTTCGCCCTCAAAGACGCGGCGGAGGCCTACGCGCTGATGGCGTCCGGCAAATGCGGCAAAGTGGCCGTGGTGTTCGATTAGGGCTTGCGGCTTTTCTTACCTTCACATCGCTGCAAGAATTAAATTCATCAAACAAGGCATTATGAAAAATTCCGAAAAGAAAATCCCGCTCATCCCGCGCGGCATGTGGGTGGTCTTTGCGCTGACGACCTCCCTCTTTGCTCTGTGGGGCTTTGCCAATGATATTACAAACCCGCTCGTCAAGGCCTTTGAGGACATTTTTCTCATCAACGCCAAGCAGAGCAGCCTTGTTCAGACGGCCTTCTACGGCGGATACGCCACGATGGCGATACCGGCCGCGATATTCATAAGGCGCTACACGTACAAAAGCGGCATCCTCGTGGGCCTGGCGCTTTACGCGGCGGGCGGGCTCCTCTTCATCCCCGCAAGCGTCATGATGGAGTTCGGCATGTTCCTCGCGGCGTTTTACGTGATGACATTCGGCCTCGCGTTTTTGGAGACGACGGCGAACCCCTACATACTGTCTATGGGCGACCCCGCAACGGCCACGCGCCGCCTCAACATGGCGCAGGCCTTCAACCCGCTCGGCTGCATAACGGGCATGCTGATTTCAAAGTTCTACATTCTCTCATTGCTCGACACCGAAAGCTTCAAGGCTGCCGCGCTTTCCGCAGACGCAGACAGAGCCGCCCTAAGCTCGGTTGAGGCGGCCAGGGCGGGGCGCGTGGCGCTTGAAAATTTCGCGTCCGAAAGCCCGGCGGAATTTCTCGCCATGCAGGCGCATGATTTGTCCGTGGTGAGGTTTCCGTACGTCGTGCTCTCCCTCGTGGTTATCGCCGTTTTCCTGATATTCCTTCTTAAGAAAATGCCGCAGACGAAGGCGGACGCGCATCACGATTTGCGCCTGTGGCAGACCTTCATGCGCCTCGCCAAAAACGGGCCCTACGTGATGGGAGTCTTCGCGCAGACTTTTTACGTGGGAGCGCAGATCATGTGCTGGACGTACATTATCCACTACGGCATGGACCTCGGGCTCACCGCCTCCGAAGCGCAGACGTACAACATCTGCGCCATGTTCATATTCTGCACCAGCCGCTTTGTGTGCACGTGGTTTTTAAAATATTTCAACTCCGGCGCCCTGCTTGCGGCCTTTGCGGTGCTTGGCGGGCTGCTGACGCTGGGCTCAATTTTCATCAGCGGCTTTGCGGGGCTCTACTGCCTTGTGGGGGTGTCGGCCTGCATGTCGCTCATGTTCCCGACCATCTACGGAATCGCGCTAGACGGCCTGGGCGAGGACGCCAAGCTCGCCTCCGCCGGCCTCATCTTTGCGATAGTGGGGGGCGCCCTCATGCCGCCCTTGCAGGGCGGCATCATAGACCTGGGCCAGGTCGGTTCCCTCACGGGCGTGAGGGCCTCCTTCCTGCTGCCCTTCGTCTGCTTCGTATTCATCGCAATCTACGGCGCGCTCACTTACAAATTCTGGACAAAAAGGAAAACATCATGCTAAAAGGAATATCCCCGCTCATCAGCCCCGAACTTCTCAAGACGCTCTCGGAAATGGGGCACGGTGACGAACTCGTGCTTTCCGACGCTCACTTCCCCGCCGACACTTTCGGCAGGAGGGTGCTGCGCGCAGACGGTCTGAAAATCGCCGATTTGCTCGACGCCGTACTGCCGCTCTTCGTTCTGGACGGGTATGTGAAAGACCCGCTCGTCATGATGCAGGCCAACGGCGGCGACGTGCTGGATCCCAATGTGGAGGCCGCCTACCTTGTGCCGATTAAAAAGCACGCGCCGGATTCACCCGCCATCGCGCGCATGGAGCGCTTCGCGTTTTACGAAAGGGCCAAGAACGCCTACGCCGTGCTGATAACCGGAGAGCTCGCCAAATACGGCAACATAATAATCAAGAAGGGCGTGACTCCTTGTGATTAGCGGAAATTTCGGTTGAAAAAACGTTTTGCCAGAGCATAAACCGCATAGGTTTTAAAAGCTCACGCCCATCTGCGCGCCGAGGACGAGCGCGTCGGGGTACTGTCCGCCGGCGGTGTTCAAGACGTACTGGATGTCGGGCTGCACGAAGAGAAAGCGGCTTATCTGCGCCTTGTAGTTGAGCTCCAAAACCGCCTCGTACCTTCCGCTTTCGGGCGTCTGCAGCTTCTGCGAATATTTGCCGTAGGCGACGCCGAAGGCCAGGGCGTCATCCGGGCGCGATTCAAACGGAGCGTTGAACACGACGCCCGCGTTGAAGTAAAGGGGCATGCGAGCAAGCTCGTCATAAGGGTCCGCAACCAGCACGCCCCAGAGGATGAGGCCGCGGATGTCGCGGTAGCTTGAGGATTTGTCCGCGCGCCTGAGCGCCCTGCTGCGGTCCGGCAGGCCCATGTTCCATACCATGCAGTCCGCCTGAAAATATAGCGATGTGTTGAAGCGCGAGGTTTCTGAAGGGTCGTCAAGGTGAGCGTAATCCGCCCAGTCCATGACGGCTCCAACGGACACGTTGGCGGGGCTCTTGCCGCTGTCGTCATGGTTGATGTCCCAACCCGCTTCGGCGTTGAAGTTGACGCCGACGGAATCGAAGGACCAGTACATGCCGTGCCTCTGCGGGGTGTCGCGCGCGGGGTCCGTCATCTGGTAGACGCCGGCCTTTGCGTAGAGCCCGTTTTTTAGGAAGCCGGCCATGTACGCGCCCCAGGTGTTCCCCGGGCTGGACGGGAAGCCGGACTGCTCGGAAACTCCGGCTGGGTTCCCGTTGAAGGCGGAATTCATGTAGAGCCAGTAGACGGGCTTTGATATGAAGTCGTCCCCCGGCGAGAGCCTGCCGAAACGCAGCGCGAAATGCAGCTCGTCGTCAAACGCCTTGCTCTCGTACACGAGGTAGAGGTTGCCCATCGTGAAAATGGGGTCCCCGTAATTCTGCTGGACGTCGAACTCGTTGCGCAGGTGCTTTTGCGAAAGGCTGTCCCCGACCTTGTAGCCCCACGAGTTTTCGAGGTGCCAGCCCTTGAAGCCGCTCCAGCCCGTTAGCTTTTCAAAATTCACCGCAAAGCCCGCGTGGAAGGAGCTGGAGAAATCCGCGCCGCGGCTCATTCCTCCCGTCGGGTTTGCCGCGAAGTTGCAGATGTACGAAAGGTCGGGGATTATCCCCATATTTTCAAGGTCGGTGCGCAGGCCGCCCCAGTGCGCCGTGGCGTGCGGGCCGTTGAACCACTCGTCAAATGTCATGTCCCAGAGAGCCTTGTTCCGCGCGATCCTGTCGTAATACTCCGCAGTCATGGAGATGGGCAGGGCGCTGACCCTTTCGTACCTGTCGTCGGCAAAATACTCGCGCTTCTGCGCAAAGGCCGAGGCGGGGAAAATCAGAAGGCCGAACGCGATAGCTGCTCCGCGTTTTGACGGTGAGAAATTCATCATTAAAAAGCAATTCCGCAAACGCTACCCGCAACTCTCCCGAAATCAAGCCCGCTTTGGGGGAAAATAAAGGCCTTCCCGCTGACTGGGAAGGCCTTATGCGGAAGCTTTCGCCCCGTGAAAAATTGGTGCCAGAGGGCAGATTTGAACTGCCGACCAAAGGCTTATGAGTCCTCTGCTCTACCCCTGAGCTACTCTGGCGTTTGATTTAAAGAGTAGGGAAGTTAATTACGGCGTCAAGGCTGTCAAGATTTTTAATCCGAAAAAATCCGCGCTTTGCGGTGAGGGGGAATTTGTTTCAAAATTTCTTCAGTGCGCTCACGGAACTTTGCAACTTTTTATGCGGGAATATGTCCAAAGCAGATAGGGGATGTTTCAGCCTCAATGAAATTATCGCCGTCTGATACGCCCCTTTAAAACAGACAAGGAGAAATTATGAAAAGGTTGTCGGACATTGCTGTCTTGGTTATTGCGTCATTGCTCTTGTGCGCCTGCTCGGCCTACGTCAGCGACGCCAGCTACGGAAAGGCCCTCAGGGGCGAGACGGTGCAGGAATTTGCCGGCTTCACGGGCGGCAAGGACGTCCTCATGAATGCGACCCTCCTTGCGCTGCAAAAGCAGGGGTGGACGGTGCAAAACACTGGCAACCCCATCAAGGCCGAGCGAAGCGAGCTGCGGCAGCACGCCAAGGTCTCCATCAAGGTTGAGGATAACATGCTGACCATAGACACCAATGGCTCCCTCGTGGACGGCAACAAGGCATACGTGCCCGTCGCCTATCTTGACGACCTCACCATAGCCATCAGAAAGTACACGCTCAAGCAATAGGGGCGGGCGGATTTTTAACGGAGGCCGCGAGCTGGAATGCTTGCGGCTCTTTTTTGCTCGAAAAGCGCGCGCGGATAGGCTTGTATCTCCAAACCCAATCAAGATGAAGAAGAAACCTTTCACAATAGCGCTTTGCTACGACTTCGACGGAACGCTCTCCCCGGGCAACATGCAGGAGTACGCGTTCATCCCGTCCTTGCAGAAGTCTCCGAGCGCGTTTTGGAAGCAGAGCAGGAAGCTCGCAAGGGAGCACGGCGCGGACGAAATCCTCGCGTACATGTTCCACATGTGCGAGAGCGCGCGCCAAAAGAGGATAAAAATCACCAAGGAGGACTTTGAGTCCTTCGGCAAAAGCGTGGAATTCTTTCCGGGCGTCCTGCCTTCAAAGGGCGCGGACGGATGGTTTGAGCGCGTCAACGCGCACTCAAAAAAGTTCGGCGCGGAGGTGAGGCACTACATAATATCCTCCGGAATACGCGAGATGATAGACGGCACGCCCATAGCCGGAAAGTTTGACCGCATCTACGCCTCCAGCTTCGTGTACGACATCTACGGCGCGGCCTGCTGGCCCGCCATGGCCGTCAACTACACTACCAAGATGCAGTTCCTCTTCCGCATCAACAAGGGCGTTTTTGACATCCACGAGAGCGTGAACGACTACATGCCCGAGGAGGAGCGCCCCGTGCCCTTCAGCAGGATGATTTATTTCGGAGACGGCTCCACGGACATCCCCGCCATGAAGCTTGTCAAGACGCAGAACGGATACTCAATAGCCGTGCACGACGGCAGTCCCAAAAAGAAGGTTTCCGCCGAGAAGCTTTTGAGCTTCAGCAGGGTCAACTACGTTGCCGAGGCCGACTACCGTCCGGAATCCGACCTCGCAAGGCAGGTGGCGCGCGTGATAGAAAAAATCTGCGCCGAGCGCGCCGTCGAGACGGCGACCGATTTGGCCTGATTTCATGCGGCTCTAAAGGCTGCTTGGAATCTTCCGATGCAAAAATGGCTTGCAAAAAAAAGGCTTTGTGCGAGCATCCTACGCCTGTCAGATGAAAGAATTGGAAAAAGAGTCAATGACGCACGAAAATGCGGGGGCGCACGCGCACCCCAAGAGCGTCTATGAAGAGAACTTCTCGCTCAGCAGCGATTACAAATCGAGCCTGCCCGACATGCAGAACGCGCCGAAAGACGAAATCAAAGGGGCCAACGTGCCCATCATGCAGGTTGGAATGCACAACTTCAAGCTGCCGCTGAAATTCGTCACAAAGAGCTGCGAAGTGCGCGAGCTGCAGGCCAACATCACAGGCACCGTCTCCCTGGCGGCGGACTGCAAGGGCATAAACATGTCGCGCATCATGCGCACCTTTTACGAGTACAAGGACAGGATATTCTCCGTCGAAATTCTCGAGGAGATACTGCGCCGCCTCAAAAGCGAACTCAAAACCTCGCGCGCCAAAATCAAGATTTCATTCTCATACCCGATACTCCAAAAGAGCCTTAGAAGCGGGCTGGAGGGCTGGCAGTATTACGACTGCGCCTTCGAGGGCATGATTGACGACCTAGACATTTTCAGGAAGATAATCCGCTTTGACTTCATATACTCCTCCGCCTGCCCGTGCTCTTCCGAGCTCAGCGAGCACGCCAGGGACAGGCGAGACATCTACTGCATACCGCACTCTCAGCGCAGCAAGGCGCGCGTCTCCGTCGAGGTAAAAAATGCCTGTGCCATGCCCATTGAGGACCTCCAGGCCATATGCCTTGACGCCCTCAAGACCGAGACGCAGGTCGTAGTCAAACGCGAGGACGAGCAGGCCTTCGCCGAACTCAACGGCGCCTACGTCAAGTTCGTCGAGGACGCCGCGCGCCTTCTCTACGCAGAGTTTGACGCCGACAAGCGCATCGAGGACTTCGAAATCGCCTGCGTGCATCTGGAAAGCCTCCATTCTCACGACGCAGTCTCCGTCATCTGCAAGGGCAAGCCCAACGGCTTCACGGCGTCGGACATGTCCAATTTCTCCGACCTCCTCTGCTGATTTTGGCGGGTGATTTTGGCGAATAGCTGCGTGAATAAAGCCGCCTAGACTGCTTACGTACTATTTGTACGCTACGCACCCTAGGCGGCTTTATTGTCCTCGCTCTTCATCCAAAATCTCTGCCGCCAAAATTTGCGAAGTTCTTTCGCACCTGGCGGCGTTGCTTCAAAAGCCCCGCACTGGTCATGTACTATCTATACACTCCCACCGCGGGGCTTTTTTGCGTCTCAATTATGCATCCAAACCGCGCGGCCAAAACAGGCAGTGTCCTTTTGCGCCTTGCCACGCATCGAAACCACGCCGCGTAGGCGGCGGGGGAACAAAGTGTAACGCAGTTTGCCCGAGCGAAGCGAGTGGTGAGGCGGCGCGGATTTTTGTGAAACAAAAACCAAGGCGCGAATTCAATCACTGCGTCAAAACAGCGGCCTTCTGATGTCTCTAATGCCGCCTTTGGCGGTGAGTCGCAAGAGGCGCTGAAGGCGCGTGTACAAAAAAAGAAAAGCGGGGAATGAATTTCCCCGCCATGCATGCTGAATTTTAACCGCCGTATCTTTTGTCTTTGTCCCTTATTCGCCGATGAGCTCGTCCCAGAGTTTGTAGTATTTTACGGTGTCTTCGCCGAGGTCCTTTATCATTTCCGACTTGTCCACTATCTCCTTTGATATTTCAAATTGCGGGGATGTGCGGAGGTCTTCGGGAATGTATTTGTAGGCTTCCTTCATCGGGGCGTTGTAAAGGGTGTAGGCCATGTTTCTGCCCGCGTTTTCGGGCTTAAGCATGAAGTTGATGAAGGCCATTGCAAGGTCGGGGTTGCGGGTGTCTGCGGTTATGACCCAGTCGTCGCAGGATATGCTGAGGCCTTCATTGGGTATCATGAGGCCAAAATCGGAATTGCTTTCCAGCGCAAGGAGCAGGTCTCCCTTGTAGCCCATCACAATGTCTATATCTCCATTTTTTATGTCATCCCTGTACGCTTCGTTTTCAAGTCGGTTGACGTTCTTCTTCCAGCCAAGCAGGACTTCCTTGGCTTCCGCAAGCTCCTTGTCGGAACGCGTGTTGAGGCTGTAGCCCCTATATTTGAGGGCGGCGCCGATGGTTTCGCGCATGTCGTTGAGCATCGTCATTCTGCCCGCCAGCTTTGCGTTGTCAAAAATGCTCCACGAGTCCGGAATTTTGCCGAGCTTGGTTTTATTGTAGGCGACGCACGTGTAGCCGACCATGTATGGGATGCTGTACGCCATTTGCTTGTCGGGCGCAAACATGTCAAGATAGCTTTT
>JAVBSZ010000165.1:0-16622 GCA_031556415.1 Opitutales bacterium
GCATTGCCAGAACCTCCTCTTCGTTGGCGAGGAAGAACATGATGAGGGCGGGCACGACGTAGTCGGTCTGCGTCCAGCCGTCCCTCCACGGGCCCCCGCCGAAGCCGCTGGGGTGCGTGCCGCTTATGCTGCGCACGTCGATTAGAAAATCCACGGCCTTCTGGTGGAAGAATTTTTTGTAGGCGTCTGTGCGCACCATGAAAGGGTCGCTCGCGCCCGTTGCGAGTTTGCCGCCGCTTACAACCACCACGTATTCCTCCGTGCCGTCCTCCGGCTTGAATGCGGAGAAGTCCCCGATATGCCCCTTGATTTTCCCCTTGAAAAGCGGCGCGGGGTCTTTGAGTTTTCTGACTATGAACTGAGCACCGTCCTCCGTAATGGGCGCGGTGAAGCGCTTGGGCTTGTCGCGGTCAAAGCCTATCTGGTTTACGAGAACGACGTGCCAGCCGAATTTTTCGGGGAGGAAGTCGAAGGTCAAATCCTTGCGCTTCCAGTCGACCGCGAAGGGTTTTTCGTAGGGGTGTTTGACGTCGAAGGCCTTGCCCACGGGGTTAAGTATTTCCTGCGCCTGCGCGCCGAGCAGGGATGCCGCCGCGAATGCGCCCGTTGCAATCAGTTTTTTCATCATATATTCCGTATCTTATGCGCTTATAAAAGCCAAGTCGAGCGCGAATGCCGCCCGACTTGAAAAAATCGCTTATCTTCAAGGCAATCCCGCCTACCGTTCCCTTCTGCGGCGCGCGGCGAAGAGGAGCGCGAAGAGGCCGAAGAGCGCGGCGTATTCGGCCGGCTCGGGGATTGTGAGGTCCGCAACGCGAACGACGTCCAGGACGTTGGAGAGCCCGCCGGCGATGAATGTGTAAGTGTCCATGACGCTGCCGTTCTGGGCGTCGTATTCCACCACGCTGTTGTCGTCGTAGAGCACGGCGAGGTAATTGTAGTCGCTCTCCCACATGTCCAAAATATTTTTGCCGTCTATGCCGACGTTGAAGGAGGACATGTTGTTAAGATAGCCGCCTTCCGCGCTGTTGAAATACAGATACCTGATATTAACCGTTCGGGAGTCCGCAAGAAGCAGCGCCACCTGCTGGTCGGCGGCAAGCGCCTGGGGCGTCTTCAGAAAATCTCCGTAGCAGAAATTCCGCATCAGCTGTCCGCCCATATCCCAGTAATTTGTGCCCATGGTGGCGTCGCGGGCGAGAATGTTTTTGGAAATCGCGCCTTCATCCACCATATAGTTGTATATGTAGGAATAGCCGGTGTCCCTTTGGACGAGCGTGGAAAGGCGGCCGTCATTGGCGATATCCAGGGCTATGAACATGTCCGAGGCAGTCCCCGTGGCAAGGTCCGCATAAGTGCGCGTGGTGTTCCTTGGGAGCGTCGAGCCGCTTGCGAGGGGCGAAAGCAGGGGGTCGTCATAAAAATTCATGGTCCTGCTGGCGGTTGTGCCGACGCCGCGGAAAAGGCCCAGGCCGTTCCCCGCGTAGCTGGGGTTCATTCCGCTCCCGTAGACTATCGCATTTGCGGTTGCGTAATTCGAGGTGGCAAGGGTCTGCTTGCCGAGTATGTTGCCGGCCATGTCCAGATAGTGTATTTCGCGCCCTGTATCTGAAGCCGGGCCCGTGAGGACTATGTAGGCTGCGTTCTCCCATGCGGCGTTGCCAAAGAGGGGAAAGGGGAGGAGCAGCAATAGGGTAAATAAGCGTTTCATGAACGCATTGTTTGGAAAGAAAAAACGCCCATCAAGAAATTTATGCAAAACGCGGTTCAGGCCGCGCTCAAAGGCGTGTTTTTGTCAAAATACTCCAAAAAAGCGCTCTTTATTTAATCATGTCCCAGGGGCGTTTGCCTGTGCGGTCAAATTCTATGTAGCTTAAAGACGTTGCCCAGACGGAACCGTACATCACCCAGCCCTCAACATGGCGGTACTTTGCCTTGGGCGCAAAGGGATAGGCTTCGGAGCCGCAGGATGTCGATATTGAACCTCGGCAGAGTTCCAGGCGCGCGCAGACGTCCTTTTTGTAAACGAGCGGCCAGCCGCGCTCCACCCACTTTTCCCAGCCCATGTCGGGCGCGGAGACTCCGGCGCACATGCGCGGGTTCCTGCCCCATATCGCGTCTATCTGCGCGAAGGTGATTTCCTGAAGGCGCTTCTTCTTTGCGGGGTCTTTCAGCGCCCAGCCCGCCGCCGTTCCTATTGCGCCGAAATTCAGCAGGCTGCCCACGTCGTTCATCACGGGCACGGTCCAGATGTTGTGTTCCGGCGAAAGCATGCGGTAGTCCCACATGTTGTTCGAGCGCGAAATCATGATGTCAACCCATTCGTCTATCTTCTTTTCAAGGCCCTCGGGCGCGGCGTCGGGGTAGGCCTTCAGAAGCCACACGAGGTTTGTGATGGTGCGGTGCTCGTCAAACCTGTGGCCCTTCGTGGTGAGCGGGTTTTTCCAGTCAACATTGTCTATAATCCATTGCGCCTGCTTGACGGCGGCGTCGAGGTACATCTGCGAATTCGGCTTGCCCATGCGCTTTGCAACCTCGTGCATGAGCAGGTTGGGCACTATGGTGTGGCCCTGCGCCTTGCCGCCCGAGACGGGCACCAGCTTCTTCTGGTCGGTCTCGTTGATGTCGCTGTAAAATTTGGCGTTCCAATACCACATCATGTCGGCAAGGCGCGTCTTGTACCAGTTGCCGAAGAGCGCCGCGCGCACCTCCGCGAACATCTCCTTGGGTATCCATTCGCCGAGCTTCGGCTCCGCCCAGAGGAAGTAGGAGAGCTGCTCCATGGTTTGGCCGAGCTTCTGGAAGGTTTCCATGTCCTCGCGCATCATGGTTATGCTGTAGCCCACGCCCCAGTGTATGAGTTTTACGACGTCGGGCGCGTCCTTCTTTGGCGCGGGCACGGTGTCGTAATATTTGCGCGCGCGTTCCAGCACTTCGGGGCCGGCCCACTTCTGCTCCATGTAGGGGAAGTCCGGCGAAAGTATGCGCGCCTTGTCGGCGTCCCAGTCTATCTGGCGGGGCATTGATAGCACCTCGTCCTCGTTGGCGAGGAAGAAGAGGATGAGGGCGGGTATGGTGAAGTCGCACTCCTTGCCGCCGTCTCTCCACGGGCCGCCGCCGTACGCGCTGGGGTGCGTGCCGCCTATGCTGCGCACGTCGATTAGGAAATCCACGGCGTTCTGGTGGAAGAATTTTTTGTAGGCGTCCTTCTTAATAAGGAAGGGGTCGCTCGCGCCCGTCTTAAGGTCGCTCCCCGCCACGACCACGACGTATTCGTCATCGCCGTCCTTCGGCTTGAAGTCCGAAAAATCGCCGATGTTGTTTTTGATAGTCCCTTTGAAAAGAACCTTGGGGTCTTTGAGCTTTCTGACTATGAAGGGCGAACCGTCCTTGGAAAGGGGTGATGTGAAGCGCTTGGGCTCGTCAATGTCAAATCCGATTTGGTTGAGCAGTACGACGTTCCAGAAGAACTGCTCCGGCAGATGGTCCTCGTAGACCTTGCTCTTGTCCATCCAGGTTATCTGCTGCGGCTCAATGTACTCCTGCCTGACGTCGAAGGGCTCGCCGACGGGGTTCAGTATGGGCTCCGCCTTCTTCTGGGCGAAGCATGCCGCGCAGGAAAAAATTACAACCGCACCGGAGAAAATAGTAATCTTCATGTTTTAAACCTTTTCTGGAAAAGTGAAGCCCATATGCTGGCACGCAAAGGCGCGCAATGCAACTTAAAATACTTCTTGAAAGCCGCGCGCGTTTCGGAGACTATTGCGGCGAAACCGTATGAACAAGGCAGCTCTTTTTTGCACGCTCGCGTTTTGCGCCGCGCTTCTGGTCGCGCAGGATTTCCCGCGGGCGCAGCCCCTGCTCAATGTGGACGCGCCGGAGCAGGTGTTCGTCAGCGATTTCGGCGCGCTGCCCGGAGACGGAAAAAACGCCGCCGACGCCATCAACGCAGCGCTGAAAGAGGCCGCAGTGAAGGGCGGGGCCGCCGTCATTTTCGAAAAGGGCGTGTACCGCGTCAAGGCCGTGGGAGACGGCAAGGGGCAGAGCGTGCTCACCCTCAAGGGCGCGAAGAACGTCATCATAGAGGGCAACGGCGCAACCCTCGTTTGCGAGACGCCGCTTGCGGGCGTCCTCCAGCTCTACGAGTGCGAAAACGTGATAGTGCGCAATTTCACGATAGATTACGACCCCCTCCCGTTTTCCGTTGGAAAGGTGATAAGCGCTTTCTACGGGAAATCCAGCGGCGTAATAGTTGAAACCCTCAAGGGCTATCCGGACATGCACGAAAAATTCTTCGCCGACGCGCCCGCCTGCTGGGGCTATGTGCTCGACCCAAAGAACAAGGGCAGGCCCGCTAGCGGTTTGGACAACGCCATGCGCGTCCAAAAAATAGAGAAGATCAGCGAGGCGGATTTGGCCCGCGAATTCAGGGAGCGCGGCATGAGCTCAAGGGGATCCGCCGAAACGCCCCTCGGCCGCGGCTTTGAGGTTGGCGAAAGAGGCGCCGCGGGCCTGTCCCGCATCTTTTTCAGGGAAGGCGTGAACGTCTACGTGTTCAAGCCCGGCATGCTCTTCACCCTCAACGCGCGCGCAATCACCGCCGTGGTTGACCAGGTGTTCACCAAGAACACCACCATGCAGAACATTGAAATTTACGCGGGCAACAGCGGGAACTTCACCTCCGCCTGGGGAGATGCCAACAATTTCATAAACTGCCGCATAGTCATAAAGGAGGGCCGCCTGCGCTCCTCAAACGCCGACGGCTTCCACATCCAGAATTCGCTGACGGGACCATGGATAGAAGGCTGCAGGGTCGAAGGCACGGGGGACGACGCCGTGAATATCTATTCCACCCCCGACGTCGTCTTCGAAATTGCGGACCCCAAAACTTTTTCTTTAAGCCGCGGCGCTGGCAGGGGGGACAAAATCAAGGAGTATTCATACCGCGTCGGAGACGAGGTCGTTTTCTACATCGGCGACACCGGCGAAATTTTGGGGGCGGGCAAGGTTGCCGAAGTTGATTTGGAGGGCAGCCGCATCATCCTTGAAAGCGGGCTTGAAAGCACGGGCAAATTCCCCGTGGGGCTCGACAAGCTCTTCTACACTTCCGTCTACAACATGAGCCGTTCAAACGCCGCTGTCATCCGTAAAAACGAGTTCAAAAACTTCCGAGGCAACGGGGTGTTTCTGAAGGCTCGGAACGTTCTGATAGAGGAGAACCTTATTGATGGCGCGTCAACTTCCGGCATAATTATGTGCGACATCCCGGGCTCAGAGGGCCTCTTCTGCGAAAGCGTGACGGTCCGCAATAACAGGTTTGTGGACGCGGGTTATGACAGCGTTGCGCAGTGGCAGCCCGACATGGCCTCAGTCATAATCAAACGTGCGCAGAGGGAGCTGGCGGATGACGTCTTCGCCCATAAGAACATCGTCATTGAGAACAACACGTTTGAAGGCTGGCGCAGGCACGCAATCCTCATCAAATACGCGCAGGGCGTGACAGTGGGGGGCAACAAGTTCGGCAAGAGCCGCGAGGCCGGCAAAGGGTTGAAGCCCAACGAGAGCGTGCTGAAGGTTCAAAATGTGAAAGGATTTGAGATGAAATCAAACCAGTCCTCCGCCGCGGAGCCGTTCATCTCAAAATAGCAAGGCCTTATTTTTTGGCGGAATCCAGCCTCTTCAGGATTTTTTCCATCGCCGAGAGGAATTTCACTATGTGCGCCTCGTTTATGCCGCCGAAGTTGCCCACGCGGAAAAGCTTCGTTTTCAGTTCCCCGCCTTTCTCCTGCCGCATTCTGTCGCATTCCGGGCGGACGCAATGCGCGCAATGTGCACTTTTAGGGCGTTTTAAGGCCTCTCAAACGGCCTCAAATTTTTTTAGAAATATGTTGAAAAATTTGAAAAACACCTCAAGAATACTGCGACTGCTTAAAAAATAACCCCCTGTTATTTACTCCTATTATGAATTCGAAATTCAAAATTTTCGGCGTAGCCGTTGCTTCCCTTATTGCGGGTTCGTCGGCATTTGCGGTTGACTATTATTATTACGGCAACACCGCCGGCGCGGGCTACGCAATAGGCGCGTACTATCTGAACCAGACGGACGGAGTGGGCGGCACGCCGGCCTCGACGGCGATGACGGCGGCCAATGCCGACCTGTACTTCAGCTACATAACGGGCGCAAAGAAGCAGATGTACCTGCTGGGCACCTGGGGCGTCACGCTCAAATCGCTCCAGAATACGGGTTCCGCCCTTCCGGTAGATGGCATAGCGGATAACCGCTCCACCGACCACAGAGTCCCCGGGCTCATCATCAACGGGTACGATATCCTGCTGCAGTCCAACAATTATCTCACAATCACTCAGCTGACGCAGAACAGCGTGGTCGCATTTGCCATGCGCAAAAACCAGGGCGGTGCGACAGACTCCGGCTTCACCCTGACCGTGGGCACTTTTGACATCTTCAAAGGCGAGATGAGGGTGGGTAGCACAAGCAGCCAGCATATGAAGCTCTTCAGCGTGACGGGTAAAACCACCTTGGATGCCTCGAACGCAGGCACGACGAGGCCCGTGGTTAAGATTTATGGCGACACTATAAATTTTCAAGACACCGTGACTTTCAAAGGGGCCTCTGTGGTGACTGGAACCACTGTGAACGGTACTCCCACAATGTATCTTCTGAGCGGGACGACTGTCAACGGCGGCGCCGGCACTCCGGCCGCGCAGTCGGTGATAACTTTTAAAGACATAGACTTCCAGTCAGGCTGGATCATGAACATAGGCACGGCGTCCGGCGAAACCGGCGATACGAGCATCAGGATGGTCAAGAGCGTGACGGCCGCGAACGTCAGGCAGACGGCGCAGACCAGCGGCGTTGCGGGCACGTGGACTTCGTACGTGGAAGACTTCGCAACCATAACCGGAGCGCTTTCCACGGTCGGCAACCACTCGGCCACGTTCAATTTCCGCGGAACTGCGGCGGCCAACATAAACCTCAACACGGTGGACATGCAGAGCGCCGCCAACCAGACTCTGAATTTCGGCGAGGCCGGCGCCCTGGTCAACGCCGTCACCCTCAACGGAACGGCAAGCTGGAGCAACAACAACAATTCCTTCATCACCTCATACGCAAAGACGTTTACCGCCAAAGACACAATCTCAACCGCTGGAACGGGAACAAACGCTTTCAGCTTCTACGGAGACGCAACCAGCACCGTGAGCCTGCAGTCCGTTTCTCTCAACAACACGGGCGCTAAAACTCTGGCGGTCGGAACGGCGGCGGCTAGGCTGAAAAGCTTCATCGCCGCAAGCTATGCGCTTGACGTGTACAATGTCAGCAACAATTACGTGGCGAGCGTTTATGCTGACAGCTTTACTTTGACGAATTTTGCCCTCAACTTTAAGAACGCGGGGACCCACATTGACAGCGTTCAAAACGGCCACAGCTTTTTCAATCTTTACGGCGCGTTAAATTTTGAAATCGGCACTCTTGGCACGGCAATCGGCAGCCTCAATTACAACAGGATAAATTTTGCAAACCAAGGCAATACCGGATCGCTCAAGATAGGCACGGCCAATGTGGGCAAGGGCACCTGGTACGTCTTCGGTGATGTGACGAACTATTTTAAGAGCATAGACGTCACAAGCGTCAATTTTTCGGACGGTGTGGGCGGCAAACTGTATCTGCGCGCGCTGGATTCCACGCACGTGGGAACGGTCAGCGCCACCGCCGGCAAGCTTGACAGCGACAACAGGTTTGTGAACAACCTGATGTTCTCCGTCAACGGCATCTCCGCGCAGAATATTTCGGTGGACCAGATAAATGTGGCTTCCGCAGCGTTGAATGTGAGCGCCAACTACGCGGGCTCGGTAATCAACGTGGGCCGGGTTGACTTGACCGCCATAGACTCTACGGTGAGATTCACAGATTTCGGCACGGCGTACCGGCCCGTGATAGCCACAATGGCCGTCTCAAACAACGGAACGGGCACCGCGAGCGTGCGCAGCGACACCGCCAACGTCGGCAACGGCCTGGCCATAGGCAACCTCATCGTCAACGGTGCGGTACGCTTTGACGAGGGCACCACCGCCGCAAGCGGCACGGTTTCAATCTACGCCGGCAAAATCACGGGCGGGAAGGGCAACAATATGAACCGCATCACGTCGAATGCGAGCGCCACTTCAGACACCATGTTTGTCATCAACGGCACCGAGGCCGGCAAAAATATTTTCTCTGGCAGGGTGCATGACGTTTCTCAGGGAGCAAATGCGGCGGACATAGCCGGCTATAACACCACGGGCGGCGGCAAAATCGGCATAACGATGGATGCGGCCGACGGCGTCAGCCAGTATTTCATCGGCGCAAACTATTACAGGGGTGACACCGTAATCAAGGGCGGCAACCTCTTCATCACTTCGAACAACCAGAGCCAGATACAGTCCACCGGCATGGCGCTTGGCCGCATACTCCTGCAGGGCGGCGGTTTCGGCGCAACGGGCGCGGCCGTCAACGAGGCGGAAAACCCGACCTTCAGCGAAATCGGCTCCGTCAGGGCAACCGACATGCTCTGGAGCGGCGGCAGCCTGCTTGTGGACATCTCCGGCGAAAACTATGACAAAGTCCTCCTCTCCGGAAACCTGATAAAGGACTCCTCTGCGGACAAATTCAAGGTCGTCTTCAATATCGACGGCTATGCGGACGGCTTTGACTACAACTTCATCCAGCTTACCGGCGAAGACAGTTCCATAACCGGATTCACCGCTGCGGACTTTGAGGCCGAACTTGTCGGCGCCGTCGTTCCCGAGGGTATGGAGGCTAAATTCTTCATCAGCGCCGACGGCAAGACTCTGGGCTTCCGCATCGCCGCCATTCCCGAACCTTCAACCTGCGCGGCGCTCTTCGGCCTTTTCGCGCTCGCTCTCGTCGCGCTGCGCCGCAGGAATTCGAAGAAATAGTTTAAGAATAACATTCTGATTAAAAAGTCCTTCCGTTATCGGCAGGACTTTTTTTGAACATTCCCCGCCGCCCTTCGTCTTAATTAACGAAAGCAATTTATTAGTTTAGTTTGTTTTCAGTTCAGTTTGTAGTTTGTGTTTACGGAGCGCCCCCAGCGGGGCGCTCTCTTTTTTTGGCGGGTGAATTTGGCGCCTAAGTTCGTTGCGGCGGACGGTTCGCGACCAGTCATGTACTTAAGTACACTCCTGCCCGCTCACATCCTTGCGCCTGCTTATGCATCCAAATTCCCACCGCCAAAATGGCGAACGCTTTTCGCGCCTAGTTCCGTTTGTTTCGCGCGCCCGACCGCTTACGTACTGCTTGTATGCTACGCGCCCGTGCGCACTTCACAAGCCTCGTTCTTCATCGAAACCACGCCGTGAAGGCGGCGGGGGAACAAAGCGCAAAGCGCTTTGCCCGAACGAAGTGAGCGGCGAGACGGCGCGGATTTGCGAAGCAAACCAAGGCGCGAGTTCAATCCCAGCCGCAAAAATGGCGAGAATATCAGTTTTCATTTCCACTGCCGCCTCCGGCGGTGAGTCGCAAGACGCGCTTGAGGCGCGTATTTTATGAATGTTTGTTGACAGGGTTTTTCGGTTTTGAGATGACATTGGGGAATGGCGAACGAGGCGGAAGAGCTGCGCGTGTTGAATGTGTACCCGGAGACGATATCGGACGGGTGGGGCATACGCTACGCCGTGTACTTTGCCGGCTGTCCGCACCGCTGCGCGCAGTGCCACAATCCGCAGAGCTGGAGCCTGAAAAGCGGCAAGCCGCTCGACGGGGATTTCTGCGACGAGCTTTTCCGGGACATGCTTTCAAACCCGCTGCTCGACGGCATTACGCTCTCCGGCGGAGACCCCCTTTTTTTGGCGGTCCCCGCTCTCAATTTTCTGAAGGAGCTGAAGGCGCGCACGAAGCTCAACGTCTGGTGCTACACGGGCTGGACTTATGAGGAACTCTCGCAGGACTCCGCGCGCATGGAGTGCCTCAAATACATCGACGTGCTCGTCGACGGCCGCTTTGTCAAGAAGCTCGCCGACCCGCGCCTCTCCTTCCGAGGCAGCTCCAACCAGCGCATCATACTCCTCAAAAACGGCGAGGCCGTGAGCCTCTCCAACGACGGCAGCTCGTTTGACGAAGCTTTTTGATTTGGCGAACGCTTTTGGCGCCTAGTTCCGTTTGCTTCGCGCGCCCGACTGCTCACGTACGGTCCGAGTACGCTTCGTACCCGCGCGCACTTCGCAAGCCTCACTATGCATCCAAAATCATTGCGCCAAATCGGATATCTTCAATCCATTGAGAATTTTTTCTAAATAAAATTCATTACTGATTAAGGCAAAATACTTTAGTAGAAAAATGCGTGCTCACTCGAATATGTGCGACCAGTCTTCCTCCGGCTTCGGCGCGTAGCTTTTCATGCCGAAAGTTTCGGCCATTGCGCAGTTTGGCGCGGCGTCGTCTATGAGCATGGTGCGGCGCGGGTCTATTTTCACGTCGTCCAAAATGTACTGCATGATTTTCGGGTCCGGCTTCATCATCTTGAGCTCGTACGAGAGGTAGAGCTTTTCAAAATAGTCCTCAACGCTGCCGCCGCCGTCCCTGAAATAATCGGCCTTGACGCGCGTCCATATCATCTCGTTCATGTTGCTCAAAAGAAAGAGGCGGTATTGTTTTTTGAGCTCCTTAAGCAGTTCTATTTTGTACTGCGGGATTCCGCGCATTATGCCCAGCCAGGCTGCGGTTATTTCGGCGTCCGACGCGTCCGCATTTCCGCTGATGCGGCGCACCCCGTCGCAGAACTGCGCGGCGCTCACTTTGCCTATGTCGGCGTCCCCAAAGAGCCCGCTTTGCAGGTGCAGCGTGAGGAGCTTCTCCACCCCGTGAAAGCCGAGTTTTGCAAAGGGCTCAACGCAGGCGTTCATGTCAACGTCGCAAAGCACCACGCCGAAATCTATTATCAGGTTGTCTATATCCGGCAATTTCTTGGGGGATTTTTCATTCATTGGCTTGCATGCTGGGCCGCTTTGGTCAATTGTCAAACAAATGCAAAATGCCGGATTGGTTTTGGAAGGCGGGGGCATGCGCGGCGTTTTCACGGCGGGCGTGCTGGACTTTTTTTTGGACGAAAAGATATTCTTCCCATACATAATAGGCTCGTCGGCGGGGGCGTCCAACGGGCTTTCCTACGCGTCGCGCCAGCGCGGCAGGGCCAAGGTCCTTAACATAGACTACCTTGACAAGTACAACTACATAGGCCTGCGACAGTTCCTCAAAAGCGGCTCGATAATGGATTACGACCTGCTCTTTTACGAGTTTCCCCAGCGCGTCTATCCCTTTGATTTCGCACAGTACATCAAAAGCCCCGAACGCTATGTGATATGCGCGACCAACTGCGTTGACGGCAAGCCGGTGTACTTTGAAAAAATTGACGACTACGCGCGGACCATAGAAATCTGCAAGGCGTCGTGCAGCATGCCCTTCCTATGCAAAAAGGTCTTCATAGACGGCGTGCCCATGCTCGACGGCGGGATAGCCGACGCCATTCCGATTAAAAAATCAATCGCCGACGGCAACGCGAAGAACGTCATAGTGCTCACGCGCAACGAGGGCTACCGCAAGGGCCATGAGAACCTGAAGCTGCCGTTTTTTATCTACCCAAAGTACCCCGAGCTGCGCCGCACCATGGAGCAAAAAAGCGGGGCTTACAACGGGACTTTGGATTATATCGACGAGCTTGAGAAGCGCGGCGAGGCCCTCGTCATCCGCCCGCTTGAGTCCCTGAAAGTTTCGCGCACGGAAAAGGACATCGCCAAACTCGAAGAGTTATACGCGCACGGATATGAGTGCGCGCGCCGCGCAGTTTCGGAAAAGTTCGAAGACTTTTTCAACTCATAGCCGCATATTTCCGCGTTTTTGCCTTTACCTTTTTGGGGCATGAACTGTAATTGGGGGCATGTACAGTTTCGTTAAAATGTTTTTTGCGGGGTGCGCCTCTTTCTTCGTATCATGCCTTGGGATGTGCGTTCTGATGTTCATGGCGCTTTGTGTATTCTCCGCCGCCATATTCGAGGCCGAGGGCCGCGCGCCCGCAAGGCTCTGCGCGGGAGTGCTGGTGCTTGACCTTTCGGAATCCATAGTTGAGGGGGCCGGAGACGCCGGAGCGTACGCAAAGCTTGTGGAGAAGGAAAGCATGGGTTTCCATGAGGCGTGCGAAAGGCTGCGCGCCGCCGCGTTTGACAAAAACATAAACGCGCTGCTTATATGCGGTTCCACGGATTACGCGCTGGAAAGCCTCGGCGTGGCCGCCGCCTCTGAACTGCGCAGGAACATAGAGAAATTCAAGGCGGCCGGCAAGCCCGTCCTGGCCTACCTTGAAAACCCGAATTTGCTGGACTACTTCATCGCCAGCGCCGCCGAGGAAATCATAATGAACCCCGCAAGTGACATGGCCGTCAAGGGCGTCTCCGCGCAGGGCATGTACTTCGGCAACGCGTTTAAAAAGTACGGCGTGGGCGTGGAGATTGTGAAGGCGGGCGCTCACAAAAATTTCGGCGACATCTTCACGAAGGACAAAATGCCCGAGGAGGACAAGGCGCATACGAAGGAGCTTATAGACGGCCTCTGGGAGAGCGTGAGCTCTAAGATAGCCCTTTCGCGCGGGATGGGCGAAGGCGAGCTTTCAAAAATCGCCGAGGATGTCGCGCTTCTGAACGCTGCGGATACCGTGAAATACAGGCTCGCGGACTCCCTCGCGTACAAGGACGAGGTGATAACGAGGCTCTGCGGGATAGTCGGAACGGATGAGGACACGGGCTCCTTCACGCAATGCGCGCTTTCAAAGTACGCGGCGAGCGCCGCCGCCAGGGAGGCAGCGGACTGCGCCTTCGTCAAAGATGAAAGCGCCGCCGCCGAAGATGCCGACCCCGCACTGGCCTGCGAGGTTCCTCAAGCTGTTGCCAAGTCCGAAAAGTCCGGACGCGTGGCGGTAGTCTACATGCAGGGCGACATTATCGAAGGCGTAGCGTCCGTCGGCGTGATAGGCTCCGACACTTATTCGGCGCTGCTGCGGCAGGTGCGCAGGGACGACAATGTTTCCGCCGTCGTGCTGCGCGTCGACAGCCCGGGCGGAAGCGCGTACGCGAGCGAGGTCATACGCCGCGAGGTGGGGCTGCTCGCCGCGGAAAAACCCGTGGTAGTCTCCGTCGGCGGCATGGCGGCAAGCGGCGCATACTGGATAAGCGCGCCGTCAAACGCGATAATCGCGGAGGAGGAATCCATTGTGGGCTCCATAGGCGTATTCGGCGCCTTCTTCAATTTTGAAAAGTTCGCCGGAGACTTCGGCGTGACTTTCGACGGCGTCAAAACGCACCAGTATGCCGACATCTTTTCATCCGTAAAAGGCAAGACGCCCGGGGAAATTTCAAAGCTCCAAAGGCTCGTCGACGAAACCTACGGCAAATTCATAAGCATAGTTTCCGCCGGCCGCAACATGGAACCCAAGGCCGCCGAAAAGCTCGCAGACGGCCGCGTCCACCTCGCCAAAAAGGCGAAGGAGCTGGGCCTGGTCGATGAAATCGGCGGGCTCGAAGACGCCGTCGCCAAGGCCGCCGCACTCGCGGAAATATCCGTCAAAGCCTCCGACATCATGTACCTTCCCCAAAAGCAGACCTTCGAGGAAAAGCTTAAGGAGCTCTTCAGCGAGGAAGGCTACCCCTTCGCCAAAGTGTATTTCGGCTGGGCCTCTCCGCAAAGCATCCTCCTTGAAAGGAACTTCTCCAGGCTTAAGGCCATATTCGGCCGCAATCATATCTGCGCCTACCTTTTCGCGGGTGATTTAGGCACCTAAGTTCGTTGCTTCGGACGACGCGCGAGAGGTCATGTACTAACCTGTACACTCCCACCCGCGCGCATCCTCGCGCCTGCTTATGTATCCAAAATCCCCGCCGCGAAAAGCGAGAGCATTTGTATGCGTGTCCCTTATGCCGCCTTTGGCGGTGAGCCGCAAGACGCGCTGAAGCGCGCGTGCAAACGGGAAGAAAAAACGCGCATGCGCGGAGGGCGCAAAAGTTTTTTCAAAACTTTTATTGACTCTGGGGCGGATTTTTTTAGTTTAAATAACAGTTCTTTTTTATAGCCCGTTTCGGCGGGTGATGAAAAGACGCGGAAGGGTATTCCGCGGTCTGTTCCACAAACGGAAGTCCGTCAAATTCGGACGCGGTCGCGCCGCTGTGATGATTGTATGCGCGCTTTTATAACCACTGCAAATTTTTGCGGGAAGGGGAAAGCGGGAAAAGGCAAACGCCTGTAAATCTAAGCCAGAAGACGTGTGGGGTGCAGATGAGTCCAAACACGGCTTCTCGCGAAAGGAAGGCATTGGCGCACATAGGGCGGATTTTTTGTCATATCCCGCCCTTAAAAGCAGATGTTTCATTTTTTGCGTTCAGCCGAACCGCCCCCGCAGTCAGGGGCAAGCTCAGCGCAAATGAATCAAACCACATCGCATAAAATAAAATTCTCGGCGGATTTTCCGTCGGAGTTTTTTTGCGTGTCCGCATTTCTGCCGCGTTTGGCTGCGCATAGATTTTGTTCGGTATAATAAAACGGGGCGCGGTGCGCTTCGGTGCGCCGCGCCCTTTCTTACAGGTCGAAGATGTCCACCGGCGTGCGCGTTTTCCATATTTTTTCGTGATGTAAAAAAACCGTTGACAAAGTTAACGCCAGCTAACTTTATAAATTGTCACAAATGGGCACGCAAAAGGAAAAACTTTCGGAGCACCTCGAGGACTATCTGGAGGCGATATCATCTCTTTCTTCTGAAGGCGGGGCCGCGCGTCCGAGCGACATCGCCGCGGCAATGAAGGTGAAGAAGCCTTCCGTTACCGCCGCGCTCAACGCCCTCGCCGAAAAGGGGCTGGTCGAGTACGAGAAGTACAGGCCCGTATCCCTCACGAAGGACGGCCGGCAGGTTGCCACCACGATAAGGCGCAAGCACGAGCTTTTGAGCGACTTCTTCCGCTCCGTGCTCGGCGTTGAGGCGTCCGAAGCGGAAATGGCCGCCTGCAAGATGGAGCACTCCCTCGGCGACGGCATGATGAACAAGCTCACAAAGTTCATAAAGAACCTAAGCGTGTGCGTGGGCTGTCCCGCCAGAAACACCGACAATTGCGACTGCGCCTGTCCGAAGTCCGTCACGCTTGACACCCTTAAAAAGGGCGAGGGCGCCATGATAATTTCGTTCGACAAGGCGATGGAAAACCTCGGCGCCTACGCGGGCATGGGGGTTTCGATAGGCGCAAAGGTCAAGGTGCTGCGCGTGGCCCCGCTTGGAGACCCCGTTGTGATAAGCGTACACGGCGCGGAACTCTCGTTGCGCAAGGAGGAGCTCAGGCTCATCTACGTGCGCAAAATCTAGATAGGACGCCGGCTTTCAGCGTGGAAAAATTTTAAACTTTAAGTTAGGCAACGCTAACATGGAAAATTCAAAAGAAAAAAAACTCAGGGTGCTGCTCGTCGGCAACCCCAACTGCGGAAAGACGACGGTGTTCAATTCGCTCTCCGGCATGCGCGGGAAGGTGGGCAACTACTCCGGCGTGACGGTGGACAGGAAGACGGGGAGCATGAGCGCGTGCGGAGCTTCCGTTGAGATAGAGGACCTGCCCGGCATCTACACGCTCGACGTCTCCAGCGCCGAGGAGCGCATAGCCCGCGAGACCATCTCAGAGGGGAACTTTGACCTCATCCTCAACATAGTGGATTCCTCGAGCTTTGAGAGGAACCTCTTCCTTACGCTCCAGCTCGCCGAAATGGGCCTGCCCATGGCCGTCGTCCTCAACATGACAGACGAGCTCGAGAAGGGCGGCAAATCCATAGATGCGGCGAAGCTTTCCGAAAAGCTCGGCGTGCCCGTTTCAAAGACGATAGGCTATGACGCCAAGTACGCTGAAGACCTCAAAAAGTTCATCGTGGAATGCGCGCGCGCGCCGAAGGTTGCGAGGTTCCCGTGGAAGGATGTGGACCAGGAATTCTTCAAGGCGAAATTTTTTGAGATACGCGCGGCCATAGAGCGCGACCTGCCCGAGGAGTTCGCTCCCTGGGCAAAGTGGTTCGCCCTGCGCGCGCTTGAGAACGACAAGATTGTGATAGGCTCCATAGCGCAGAAGGCGCCCAAGCTCGCCGAATACATCTGCGCGCAGCTTGCGGACATCGAGGCGCAGACGGGAGAGTATTCCGAAATCTTCGTAGCCGCAGCGCGTTACAGGCTGGCCGGCAAAATCGTTTCCGAATGTTTCTCCGACGAGGGCAAGGGCGCTTCAAATTTTACGCGCGTTTTGGACGGAATCTTCCTCAACAAATTCATAGGCATACCGCTTTTCTTCGCGCTGATGTACGCGGTCTTCCAATTCGTATTCGTGCTTGGAGACCCGATAATGGGCTGGATGGAGGACGGTTTCGGCGCGCTTGCCGAATACGTTTCCGGCTTCTGGGCCGAGGGCGAGGAGAGCGCCATTAAAGACCTCATTCTCGACGGCATAATAGGCGGCGTGGGCGGCGTATTCGTATTTTTACCGAACATAATCCTGCTTTTTGCGGCTCTCGCAATCCTTGAGGACAGCGGCTACATGGC
>JAVBSZ010000072.1:0-12346 GCA_031556415.1 Opitutales bacterium
GATGTCGGGCACCGGCACCATGACGGGGCTCAATGCGGCCATCGTGGGCAGCGTAGCCACAATCAACATAGACTCCATCGGCGTGACGTCCACCGACGCAACGAGGGCTGGCGGGTGGGACATGTACAACGCCGGAATGGGTTCCACCGTGATGACGAACATGACCCTCAACAAGATTGAGATGAACAGCCTTGCGCGCAATCTTCTGATACGCAAACGCGGCAGTTCCGGCGGCCTCAACATTACGGTCGGCACGGTTGACATCACCAAGGGGCAGCTCAGCTTGGGAAATACCGGAAGCACCGCAAACGGCCCTGAATTTCTCACGAGCTTAACCGTGGGTTCCGGCGGCATAGACAGGAAGGGCGTTGCGGGCGCTGTGAACGGGAAGATTACGGGCGGCTCCTGGACGGAAGCCATCGGAAACGAAATCCTGCTTGATATTTACACGCAAAGTTTCACGACCACCGGCAATATCTCCCTGAATAACGGCTCCATGCTCCGTTTCAAAGACAGTGTTGACGACCCCGCAAGGGCGTACAACAGATGGAACCCTGAAAATCTGGATTTGAGCGCGGTCACTTTGACCATAGGCAGCGGCTCGGGCTTTCGATATGAGAAGGTTGGCGCATCGGTGAACAAGAAAGTGGACGTGCACCTTGGCGTTGTGAAGGTTACGGCGGCTACAACTGCGGCCACAACTGCAAACCGCGGCGTCATGGCAATAGACACTTCGAACGGCGGCACAATTACGATAGACAGGCTTGAAAACACCGCGGACGCCCGCCTTGACTTCTCCTTCAATAACGACGTCAACATAACGCGCATGGAGTCTCTGGCCGCAACCGTCAGTACGGCCAACACCTACCAGGGCTATACGCTCAACTCCACGCCCGGCAGCGGCGCGCACAAGGTGATAGTGGGCAGCGCGAGCGTTTCCCTGCAGAGGATCACGCTCGGCACAGGCGTGACGCTTGAAGTGACGAATGACTACGAGGCCTTCGGTTCCGGAAACATCTGGCAGACCATAGCCATCAACGCTTCTGACGCCTACATGGACGTCAAGGGCAAGTTCATACACAATGCGGGCCTCATAAACATAGGCGCGCTGGATACGCTGAACCCTTTCAGCTACACCAAGAGCTTCAAATTCGGCGCGCTTTCGGGCGCGGCGGAAGCGGGCAAGGACAAGCGCCTGATGTCGTACACCGAGAGCGCCACCACGGCTACGGGAAATGTCAGCGTGGAACTGACCGGAACTTCGGCTAAAGTCGGAACGCGGAACGTATTTGAAGGCAGCCTTGCGGACATGTCCGCGAGTACGACTGTGGAGCAGTACAACGCCCTCGGCCAGAACATGAGCCTGGCCCTCACCGTCAACATGGGCGCGGACGTGACGCAGGTAATCAGCGGCAAAAAAACGTACTACCGAGGAGACACCACCGTTGTCAGCGGCAAACTCAGGATGTTCTCCGGCGCGAACAGCGCAAACCTGCTCGGGCTTGGGATTGGAGACGTTTATCTGCAGGGCGGCGGCATAGGCGCCACGGGCGCGATGGATTCCGCCGCGGAAAGCGAGCAGGTGCAGATAGGCATTCTGAGCGTCAACAACCTTGAGTGGAGCGGCGGCAGCCTGCTTGCCACAATCGACGGAGAGAATGCGAGCCTGATTCAGGTGCGCGGAGATTTCACCAAGGGCGCGGGCGCTACGGTGTTCAATTTCGATATAGACATTGCCGACATAATCGCCGGCCGCGAATACACGCTGATGGAATGGGAAAGCGGAGCCGCCGCAGACTATATGGAGGCGGATTTTACCGCAACGCTTTTCGGCAACAACGCCGCCAATTACACCTGGGAATTCTCTAAGAATGAGACGGGCCTCGGCATCACTTTTGCGATTCCGGAGCCTTCTGCGTACGCGGCGCTCTTCGGAGCTCTCGCCCTCGCGCTGGCGGCCTTGAGAAGGCGGAAAAGCAAATAAGGGCTTGTAATTTTGCCCGCACGGGCCGGACGCGTTTTGCGCTCCGGCTTTTTTTTGCAGAAGCTTCGGAGAGTTTCGGTTTTTTTGTGCTTGTTAATGTGCGCCGCCGCCTTAATTTAAAGGCATGAAACGCAGGGATTTTTTGGGAAAGTCCGCCTTGCTGGGCGGAGCGGTGTTCGGTTCAAAGCTTGCCGCAGGCGCGGAGAAAGGCGCTAATGCGCGCGAACGCGCGGGCTACGACGTCGTTGTGATAGGCGCGGGCACGGCGGGCCACGTGGCCGCGATACAGGCGGGAAGGCTCGGCGCAAAGACGCTGCTCGTCGAAAGCGGCTCGCAGCCCGGCGGCACAATGACAACCGGAGGCGTGCACCACCCGGGCATATTCCACGGCTGGGGAAAGCAGGTGATTGCGGGCATAGGCTGGGCGCTTGTTGAAGAATGCGTGCGCCTCAACTCCGACAAGATGCCGGACTTCTCTGTGGAGCCCAAGCGGCACTGGCACCACCAGGTGTGGATAAACCCCTACCTTTACGCCTGCCTTGCGGAGGAGGAAATTCTCAAAAGCGGTGCGGATATTTCATATTACACAATACCTGAAAAAATCATAAGAAAGGGCGACGGCTGGCTGCTCTCCCTCGTCGGAAAAAACGAGGAGATGAAGGTTTCCGCAAAAATCGTCATAGACTGCACGGGCGACGGCTCGGCCTCGGAACTCGCCGGTTTCAAGCGCTTGAAGGATTCGGAAACGCAGCCCGGCACCCAGATTTACAGGTTCTCAAATTACGACATGGATGCGTTGGACAAGGAGGCGCTCGGCAAAAATTTCGCCGAGGCGAAGGAAAAGGGCGAACTCAAAAAAACCGACGCGCTTTCGAGCATCATCCACTTTCTTCAGCAGGGCGGCTTCAACCAGCAGCACGTTTTAAACGCCGCAAGCTTTACCTCAAAGGAGCAGACGCGCACGAACGCGGAGGGCAGGGCCTCCATGATGCGCGCGTTCAGGTTTCTGAAAAAGCAGAAGGGCCTTGAAAATATGAAGGTGGACTACATGGCGTCTGAAACCGGAGTGCGCGAAACTTTCAGGGTGAAGGGCATGACCGAAATCACCGTTCAAGACTACGTTAAGGGCCGCAGGTACCCGGACGCCGTCTGCAACGTGTTCTACCCGGTTGACCTTCACACGGCGCACGGCGTGACGCCCGAGAACCTGGCAAAGGGCGTAGTCCCCTGCATACCGCTCTCCGCGCTGCGCCCCGAGGGCAGCGATAATTTCTTCATGGCCGGTCGCTGCATAAGCAGCGACAGGCTTGCGAACTCCGCCCTGCGCGTGCAGGCCCCCTGCATGGCCATGGGGCAGGCGGTTGGCGCCGCCGCGGCAATCTGCGCGAAAAAGGGCGTAAACGTATCGCAGTTAGACATCTCCGAACTGCGCGAAACCCTCGCAAAGCACGGCGCAATCCTGCCAGAACTGGGGTGAGAAGCGGGTTAAATGTTTCCGTTTCGGAAAGGCGCCAATGCTTAAACGCCTTTCCGCAATGCCTCTGGATATGCCAAAAAACTCAAAAACTAAGATTTGTTTTTAAGCTTATAGTGGGCGTAGAGCAGAATAAATATAACCAGACACGAAACATACATTATTGATGACATTTTTAGCGTTTCCTCTAAATTCCCTGCGCGGAAAAATGGGATATCGAATAAATAAGCTTCCAAATATATCATCAAAGATGAGCAAAACAAGTAGCAAATAGGAAACATGGGTTTAGGCGCATCTTTTGAGAGCATCCTCTCGCAAATCCATACAGCAGGCAGGGCCGCAGCAAAGATAGTTGCAAAGTTGATTGTGTAATAAACGATGGCCTCCATGCCCAGTTTATCGTGTAAAAAAGGGGATATGTCAAGTTGATACATGAACAGCCAAAAGGATGCTTTTTTAGCAAATTGCTCAAAAAACCACTATGCGGGTTTTGGCGGGCTGTCAGAAAAATTCCGTTTCCGCTCAAAATAGTTGAAAAAAACTATTGACGAGGGGGAGGCGGAAGGTCAAATTCTCCCCCTTTCTATAAAAAGTTACGCCAGGAGAACTGGCGGCTTTCAAAATGCACGCCCTGGTAGCTCAGTTGGTAGAGCACGTCCTTGGTAAGGACGGGGTCGGCGGTTCAAATCCGCTCTGGGGCTCGCGTTTTGGAAGAAGTCATCTAAACCTAAAATAACATAAAACAATAAATCGAAAGAACCATGTCGAAAGAATCATTCGTAAGATCGAAACCGCACGTCAATGTGGGCACTATCGGCCACATCGACCACGGTAAAACCACGCTGACGACGGCTATCCTTAAGGTTCAATCGGACAAAGGCCTGGCGCAATTCAAGTCCTATCAGGACATCGCAAAAGGCGGTACCGTCCGTGACGCAACCAAGACCGTTACCATCGCAGTAGCACACGTTGAGTACGAAACCCCCACCCGCCACTACGCGCACGTTGACTGCCCGGGACACGCGGACTTCGTCAAAAACATGATTACCGGCGCGGCCCAGATGGACGGCGCTATCCTCGTTGTCAGCGCGGCAGACGGCCCCATGCCGCAGACGCGCGAACACATACTCCTCGCACGCCAGGTCGGCGTTCCGCAGATAGTAGTGTTCCTCAACAAGTGCGACCTCGTTGAAGACGAAGAGCTCCTCGAGCTCGTCGAAATGGAAGTTCGCGACCTTCTCAACAAGTACCAGTACGACGGCGACAACATCAAGATCGTCCGCGGCATGGCGGCTCCGGCCCTCGCTGGCGACCCGAAGGGCGTTGCAAGCATCGACATGCTCATGGACACCATCGACGCCGAAATTCCGGAACCGGTGCGCCCCATCGACAAAGATTTCATGATGAGCGTTGAAGACGTGTTCTCCATCACCGGCCGCGGCACCGTCGCGACGGGCCGTATCGAGCGCGGCATCGTCAAGGTTGGCGAAGAAGTCGAAATCGTCGGCCTCGGAGACACCAGGAAGACGACCATCACGGGCGTTGAAATGTTCCGCAAGCTCCTCGACCAGGGCCAGGCGGGCGACAATGTCGGCCTCCTGCTGCGCGGCGTTGAAAAGGACCAGATCCAGCGCGGCCACGTTATCGCCAAACCCGGCTCCATCAAGCCGCACACCAAGGCGAAGGCTGAAATCTACGTCCTCACCAAGGACGAAGGCGGCCGCCACACTCCCTTCTTCACCAACTACCGTCCGCAGTTCTTCTTCGGCACGGCTGACGTCACGGGCGTTTGCACGCTCGACGCCGGTGTGGAAATGGTGATGCCCGGCGACAACTTGGCAATCAACATCGAGCTTCAGAAGCCCATCGCAATGGAAAAGGGCCAGCGCTTCGCAATCCGCGAAGGCGGCCGCACCATCGGCGCAGGACGCATCTCCGAAGTTCTATCCTAATAGACCTAATTTAGAGGGTCTGCCGCAGGCGGGTTTTACCGCCCGCCCGCGGCAAGGCTCTTTTTAAAAACAAACAAAGCAGTAGGGGCGTGGCTCAATTGGTAGAGTAGTGGTCTCCAAAACCATTGGCTGCAGGTTCGAGTCCTGCCGCCCCTGCCACTTAAAAACAACATCATTATGGCAAATCCATTCTCAAAAATCAGGCTGTTCTACAGGGAAATGACTACGGAGCTCAAGAAGGCGAGCTGGCCGACCCGTAAGGAAGTGGGCGCTTCCATGGTTGTCGTTTTTGTGGCCCTCGCCCTCATGGGCGTATTTGTAGGCATAGCGGACTTCGCCATCTACAACGTGATGGACCTGCTCAGGCACGTCATCACCGGCAAGTAACAAAAATTTCAGGAAAAACACATGTCTGAAAATCAAACAGAACAAAACGACCTGCGCAGGTGGTACTCGGTGCAGACCCGCTCCAACATGGAGCAGAAGGCGGTCGAGACGCTCACCAAGATGATAGACATGGAAGACATGGGCGAATACATTTCCAAGGAGGACATCCTCATGCCCACGGAAGCCGTTTCCGAAGTCAAAAACGGCAAAAAGACGGTCCGCAAGCGCAAGCTTTACCCGGGCTACATATTCCTCCGCGTCAAGCTTTACGACGAGGAAGACAATTTTCTGGAAAAGCCCTGGTACTTCATCAAGGGCATTAACGGGGTAATCAACTTCATGGGCGGAGACAAGCCCACGCCCCTCAAGAAAAAAGAGATTGACGAGATATTCTCGCAGATGCGCCGCGCCGAGGGCACCGAAAAGCCCAAGGTGGAATTCGAAGTCGGCGAAGAAGTCAAGATCAACGACGGCCCCTTCCTCAGCCTCACCGGCAAGATAGAGGAAATAGACCCCGAGAAGGGCAAGCTGAGGGTCAGCGTGTCCATATTCGGCCGCTTCACGCCCGTGGAACTCGAATACTGGCAGGTCAACAGGGTTGAAGAATAATTTTACGCACAGAGCGCCTCTCCTACAACAAACGAAATTTCATTAAACAGGAATAACAATGGCAAAAAAGGTAGTAAAACAAATTAAGCTGCAGCTGCCCGCGGGCGCCGCAAACCCGGCTCCCCCCGTAGGCCCCGCCCTCGGCGCCGCAGGCGTCAATATCATGGCGTTCTGTAAAGACTTCAATGCGCGCACGAAAGACCAGGCCGGCATGATTCTGCCCGTGGTCATCTCCGTGTACCAGGACAAGTCGTTCAGCTTCATTCTCAAGAGCCCTCCAGCAGCCGTCCTCATCAAGAAGGCCGCAGGCGTGGCAACGGCCAGCGCAAAGCCCAACCTCACGAAGGTCGGCAAAATCACGATGGCGCAGGTTGACGAAATCGTCAAAATCAAGGCCAAAGACCTCAACGCAACAAGCCCCGACGCCGCCCGCAAGATAATCATGGGCACCGCGCGCTCCATGGGCATTGAAGTTGAAGGCTAAGCTTTCGCGGCACGGAGTTTAAAAGGCTCCGCGCCGCAAATCACAACACAACACACCGCACTGCAACGCAGGAGACATAAAAGTCATGGTAAAAAGAAGCAAAAGATACAGGAAAGCGAGCGAGAGCGCGTCGGCGGAGGCCAAGAGCCTCGCGGAAGCCGTAAAGGCCCTCGGCGCAATGCCCAAGGCGGGCTTTGACGAAACCGTCGAAATGAGCTTCAAGCTCATAGTAGACCCCAAACAGAGCAACCAGATGGTTCGCGGCACCGTGCGCCTGCCCAACGGCAGCGGCAAGAAGGTGCGCGTTATCGTCTTCACGGAAAACGCCGAAGACGCCCTCAAGGCGGGTGCGGATTTTGCGGGCTTTGAAGACCTCATCAAGAAGGTCGAAGACGGCTGGATGGATTTTGACGTGGCAATAGCCACCACCTCGGCGATGAAGGAAGTGCGCAAGGTTGCGCGCGTTCTCGGCCCCCGCGGCCTCATGCCGAACCCCAAGAGCGGAACCGTCACCGACGACGTAGCCTCGGCAATCACGGAAGTGAAGGCCGGCCGCGTCGAATACAAGATGGACAAGACCGCCAACGTCTCCATCGTCGTGGGCAAGCGCAGCTTCACTGCTGACAAGCTCGAAGAAAACGCGCGCGCCGCTCTGACGAGCCTCGTTGCCGCGCGTCCCGAAGCCATCAAGGGCAAGTTCATCAACTCAATCACAATCAGCTCCACAATGAGCCCGGGCGTGAAGGTTGCTTTGACTGAAATCGCAGAATAACAGGGGAGAATTACAAAATATGAGACCCGAAAAAAGATATTTGATAGACGAAGCGCTCGCGCGCGTCTCCAAGAGCGAAAACGTCCTGCTGGTTGACTTCACCGGCGTCACCGTTGCCGACGCGGCCGCCCTGCGCGCAGCTCTCGCGGAAGTTGGCGCGGAGTACCACATCGTCAAAAATTCCATACTCAACCTCGTCGCCAAAGAGTGCAAGCTGCCCGATCTGGGCGAGTTCCTCGCGGGCCCGACGGCTGTCGTCACCGGCAGCGGAGAAATCTCAGCGCTGTCGAAGGCTGTTGTGAAATTCTTTGAAGGCCGCGAAAAGTCCGGCGCAAAAGGCCTGGACGTTGCGGGTGTTAAGGCCGCAGTCATTGAAGGCGAAATCGCCAACAAGGACAAGGTCATAGCCCTCAGCAAGCTGCCCAGCCTCAACGAACTCCGCGCGCAGCTGCTCAGCCTCTTCAAGGAACCCTCCGCGCAGTTCGTCCGCCTCCTGGTGGCGTTCCGCAAAGACGAGCTCGACGCGCTCAAGAACGGCGCAGAAGCCGCACCCGCGGAAGCGGCGCCGGCAGAAACCGCTCCCGCTCCGGCGGCAGAGTAGTTTTTTTTAACCCTAATTTTGCGCCCGGCGCCGCATGGCAAGGGGCGCGCAACAAACAAAAAACAAAGGACAACGCTGGAAGGACAACCCTTTTAAACTTTCGCAAGGAAGCCAGCAGTTCAAGGAGATAATAGAGATGGCAGACATCACAAAAGAACAAGTAATAGAATACCTCAGCGGCCTCAAGGTTCTCGAAGTTGCTGACCTGGTCAAGGAACTCGAAGAAAAGTGGGGCGTCAGCGCGGCGGCTCCTGTTGCGGTAGTTGCAGCGGGCGGTGCGGCGGCGGCTGAAGAAGAGAAGACTCAGTTTGACGTCATTCTCAAATCCGCTCCCTCCGACAAGAAGATCGGCGTCATTAAGGAAGTTCGCGCTATCACGGGCCTCGGCCTCCAGGAAGCGAAAGCTCTCGTTGAAGGCGCTCCCAAGCCCGTCAAGGAAGGCGTTTCCAAGGACGAATCCGCCGAGCTCAAGAAGAAGCTTGAAGCCGCAGGCGCAACAGTCGAAATCAAATAAGTTGCTTAAAATAAAGGCTACTATTTTCACGGAAAGCTGCGCGCTGCCTCCCTTTGGGGAGGCGGCGTAGGCTGTCCGTTTTTTTCATTTACAGGGATATTTGCGCTTTTGAACCTGCAGAAATGCGGGAGGCGGGGCAAAAACATTCCTGACGTTCTTTAAAAGTTTCGGTCATGATTTCCGCGCTTTCCATAACGGAGGGCTGAAAAATCGGCAGCCGAACCTGAACTTTTCCAATAAAAATAATCTCAAGGCGTACGATACGCATTGATCCGGCGCGCGGGCGGAGATGATTTTTATTGGCGAAGTTGAAAATCCGGGCGGGAACGGTTTTTTCCCGCAAGCAAAATCTAAAAGGAAACTCGAAAACATGTCTGAGCGAAAGAATTTTGGAAAACTCAGGGAGATTGCGGATCTTCCGAACCTAATAGAGAATCAGCTGCAGAGCTACACTGATTTCCTGCAGAAGGACGTTCCCGCCGCGAAGAGGGAAATGAAGGGCCTTCACGCCGTTTTCAGCGAGATTTTCCCGATAGAGAGCTATGACGGCCGCTGCAAGCTCGAGTACGTCTCCTACAACCTTGTGGGCCCGAAGCTCAGCGAGGTTGAGTGCATCAAGGAAGGCGCCACCTACACCGTATCGCTTTACGTGAAACTGCGCCTGCGCGAGGAGGACAAGACCCTCGACGAGGAAATCTACATGGGCGAGCTCCAGCAGATGACAGACCGCGGCAGCTTCATCATCAACGGCGCAGAGCGCGTGGTTGTGAGCCAGCTGCACCGCAGCCCGGGCATATGCTTTGAGGAGACCGTGCACACCTCCGGCAAGGCGCTTTTCGCATTCCGCCTCATACCCGACCGCGGCACCTGGATTGAAGTGCAGTTCGACCAGAACGACCTTCTCTACGTCTACATAGACCGCCGCCGCCGCCGCAGGAAGTTCCTTATCACCACGCTTCTGCGCGCCCTCGGCTACAGCTCGGACAAGGAAATCATGGAGCTCTTCTACGAGGTTCAGGATTTGTCCGTCAAGCGCGCCCTCAAGATGGAGAACATCTCGCACTACGTGCTTGCCGAACCGGTCATGGACCCGAGCAGGGGCAAGGTGCTCCTCAAGCAGTACGAAACGCTTTCAAAGACCGCCGTGCAGGAATTCCAGGCGGCCAACATCCACGAGTTCAAGGTTGTCGACACCACGGTGGACGACGGCGCCATAATCCGCGCAATCAAGAAGGACCCCGCCAAGAACGACGAAGAGGCTTTGAAGGTCATCTTCAAGCAGCTGCGCCCGGGCGAGCCCGTCAACGTGGGCAGCGCGCGCGCGCTTCTGCGCCGCACCATGCAGGACCCCAAGCGTTACGACCTGGGCCGCGTGGGCCGCTTCAAAATCAACCAGAAGCTCGGCCTCAAAACCCCGCTCGAACAGCGCGTGGTCACCAGCGAAGACATCGTGGGCGGCACAAAGTACCTCTGCAAGCTCAAGAAGGGCGAGGGCATAATCGACGACATCGACAACCTCGGCAGCCGTCGCATACGCACGGCCGGCGAGCTTCTCGCCAACCAGTGCCGCATGGGCCTTGCCCGCACGGAAAAGTTCATCCGCGAGCGCATGAACATGTCGAGCGAGCAGACCCTCGACAGCCTCACGCCCAGCCGCATAGTCAACGCAAAGGCGATGACAACCGTCATTCGCGACTTCTTTGCGCGCAACCAGCTTTCGCAGTTCATGGACCAGATAAACCCGCTGGCGGAACTGACGCACAAGCGCAGGCTCTCGGCCCTCGGCCAGGGCGGTTTGAGCCGCGAACGCGCGGGCTTCGAAGTCCGAGACGTGCACCCCACGCACTACGGCCGCATCTGCCCCATTGAAACGCCGGAAGGTCCGAATATCGGCCTTATCAACTCGCTCTCATGCTACGCCAAAATCAACGAGTTCGGCTTCATCGAAACGCCGTACAGGAAGGTTGAGGACGGCAAGGTCGCAAACAAGATACAGTACCTTTCCGCGGACGACGAAGAGGGCCTTGTCATAGCGCAGGCCAACAGCGAAATAAAGGACGGCAAGCTCACCGGCAGGGTCACCTGCCGCAGGGGCGACGAAGTCTTTGAAGAGGACCCCGCAAACGTCCAGTACATGGACGTCAGCCCCAAGCAGCTGGTTTCCGTGGCCGCAGGCCTCATACCCTTCCTCGAACATGACGACGCCAACCGCGCGCTCATGGGTTCGAACAGGCAGCGCCAGGGCGTTCCGCTTCTGCAGACGCAGGCGCCCTTCGTGGGCACCGGCATTGAAGCGCGCGTGGCGCAGGATTCCAAGACGGTTCTGATTTCCGAAGGCAAGGGCAAGGTCGCAAGCGTTGACGCCAAGACCATTGTCATCACGTCGGACGGCGAGCTCCCCAAGAAGGTTCAGGGCAAGTTCAAGCACGACCCCGAGAAGGGCGTGTACGTGTACGAGCTGCGCAAATTCATGCGCTCCAACGCGGCCACCTGCTTCAACCAGAAGCCCGTGGTCAAGAAGGGCCAGGTTGTGAACGTGGGCAGCGTCCTCGCGGACGGCGCAAGCACCTCCGGCGGCGAACTGGCCCTCGGCAAGAACGTCCTGGTGGCATTCATGCCGTGGAACGGCTACAACTTCGAAGACGCCATACTCCTTTCCGAAAAGCTCATCAAAAACGACGTGTTCACCTCCATACACATCGAGGAGTTTGAAGTGACCGCGCGCGACACGAAGCTCGGACCGGAAGAAATCACGCGCGACATCCCGAACGTCGGCGAAGAGGCGCTTAAAGACCTCGACAGGCTCGGCGTCATCCGCATAGGCGCGGAAGTGGAGCCGGGTGACATCCTCGTGGGCAAAATCACCCCGAAGAGCGAAACCGAGCTCGCGCCCGAAGAAAAGCTTCTGCGCGCGATATTCGGCGAAAAGGCCGCGGACGTGAAAGACACGTCCCTCGTGGTACCCTCCGGCACGGAAGGCATCGTGATGGACGTCAAGGTTTCGACCAAGAGCGACAATGAAAACGAGAAGATGAGCCAGAGCGACATCCGCAGGCAGACGCGCAAAATCAATGAGGAATACCGCACGCAGAGCGACAAGCTCCGCGCAGACCTCACCGAAGCGCTCTCCAACGTGCTCCTGGGCGAAAAGATTCCGCTCGACGTGCGCAACGTGGAAACGGGCGAAGTCATCATTCCTGCAAACCGCAAGATAACCAAGACGCTTCTGCGCCGCCTTGCCGCCACCTCAAAGGATATAGACATTGATCCCTCGCCGGTGCGCAACAAGATAATGGAGATTATAGACTCCTACCAGGCCAAGTTTGACGAAGTCGAACAGGAGCGCGCGCGCAAGATAGACTCCATCGAAAGCGGGGATATCACGGGCCAGAACACCATCAAGAACGTCAAGGTCTATGTCGCGGCAAAGCGCAAGATACAGGTTGGCGACAAGATGGCGGGCCGCCACGGCAACAAGGGCGTCGTCGCCCGCATCGTTCCCGAGGAAGACATGCCCTATCTGCCCGACGGCACCCCCGTTGAAATCTGCCTGAATCCCATGGGCGTTC
>JAVBSZ010000066.1:0-5566 GCA_031556415.1 Opitutales bacterium
GTATTTTTCGTACATGCGCGCGGCCTCGTCATAAGAGAAGGCCTGCTCGTACGCCTTGGCGGAGTAGAGGCAGAGCATGTTCTTTTCCTCGTCGAGCTTTGCGGCCTTTTCAAAATACACTGCCGAGAGCGCCGCCTGGCCGTCTTGCGAATACGCGTAGCCAAGGTTTTCGCATACCTTGGCGTCCTCCCCGTGCATGGCGTAGGCGCTGCTTAAAGTTTCGATGGCGCCCGAAAGGTTCTGCCCCGAAAGCATGACCTGCGCGCGCGCCACGGCCGCGTCTATGGCTTGCGCGCGCTCCCTCGCCTTCTGTTCGGGAGACTTGGAGCACGCGCAGACCAGAAGCGCAGCCATTGCGAAGGCGAGGGCGTGCCGGAGTTTTTTTAAGAACACTGCTTGCATTGTCCGCATTTTTAATTTTAGCTTTAAAACTTCTATGAATGACACCGCCGACAAAGTTTTCCGACAGTCGAAACCGGTACTTTTCCCGATTTCCCACATCAATCGCGCGTATATTCGGGCAAAAGCGGGCGTCTTGCAACCGTTTTTTGCAATAATGTTGTGCGCCTCCGCGCTCTGCGCGCAGGAAGGGCGGGATGAAATCCTGCGGAGCGTCAACCTTAACGACCTCAAGGAAATCAAGCCGCTTCCGACTCCCGCGCCCGCACCCGTGAGCTCGGAGGAGGAGGCCTCCTCCGCCGCCGCGCAGAAGTTCAGGTTCGCGCAGACGAGGAAAATCCTCCTCGAATGCCGCATGATGGATTTCTCGGAAGCGGACTACAACAAGGCCGTCTCCGCGCTTTTCAGGGAGTTTGAAACGGCCGCCGGCAAAAAGATTGCGCGCGGGCCGAAGGGGAAGGTGGGAATCAAAGTGTATTCAAACAGCGGGGCGGGGCTGGGAACGCCAGTGGCGCTCGTCAACGCGGTGATTTCACAGCTTGAAAGGCGCGGCTACAAGAGGGGCGAAGTCACCATCATAGACCTCAACCGCCGCAAGCTGCGCGACACGGGCTTTTTGCCGCGCGTGGGAGAAGTGGCCGCGGGTGCTCCGGACGACTTTGCGGGTTCACCCGTCGCCGACCTTGAAAGCGGGAAGTATTACGACAAGGCTTGGTTTTACGACAACCCGCTGCCGCCCAAAAGCTCCCGCTACGCGCAGTACGGGGAGACCATCTTCGAGCACGAGCGCAAGAGCATGATACCCGTTCCGCTCTATTACGGCTTCGACTTTTGGATAAACCTCCCCGTGGTTACGGACATTGACGGGCTGGGCGTTTCCGGCGCAATCGCCAACGTGTCGCTGTGGAACATTTCAAACCACGAGCGCTTCCTGAAAAACCCGCAGAACTCCCTTGTGGCGGCCACGGAAATCACCGCCATACCGGAAATGCGCGACGGCTACCTCTTCACGATAATGAGCTTTGAGAAGATGCAGGTTGTGGGCGGCTCCATATTCAATTCGGGCGCGACCTTCCGCGAGCCCTTCATCTTCCTTAGTCCGGACATCGTGGCGCTTGACTACATCGCCCTGGAATTCATGAACAGGCACAGGGCCGCGCGCGGGTTTGACCGCATCTTCCCCGATCCGCAGATTTTCGACAACTGCGAGCAGCTCGGGCTTGGCGACCGCGAGATGAACAAGCACGAGCGCGTATTCGTCCCCTACAAATAAGGAGCGGCATGGACGGCCTGGGCGCGCAGAATCCCGACGAGCTTTTCGACATCGTGAACGATGCCGACGAGGTTGTGGGCAGCGCGCGGCGCTCTGAAATCCACGCAAAGAGGCTTCTTCACCGCAGCGTGCACGCGATGGTTTTTGATTTTTCCGGCAGGAAAATCCTGCTTCAAAAAAGGTCGCTTCTGAAGGATTCCTACGCGGGAAAATACACAACCTCCTGCTCCGGCCACGTGGACAGCGGCGAAAGCTACGAGGAGGCTCTCGTGCGCGAAACCCGGGAGGAGCTCGGCATAGAGACGCGGCTTGAAGACTACGAATTCGTGGGCAAAATCTCCGCGCGGCGCGAAACGGGCTACGAGTTCACAAAAGTCTACATCCTCAAACACGAGGGCCCCTTCAAGTTCCCGCCGCGCGAGGTAGACTCCCTCGAATGGATGCAGGAGGGCGAGTTCGCCCGCCGCATAGGGGAAACCCCGCGGGACTTCACGCCCAGCTTCATCTGCGCCTACAGGTTTTACAGGGAGAAGGTGCCAAATTCATGAGGCGCTTTGCTTTAGGCAAATATGCGCGCATCGTTGTGCTTTTCTTTTTGCTGGCGTTCGCGTTCGTATGCGCGCGCATGGCTTATGGCGCCTGGCTCAAGTCTTCCGTGACGGAGCGCTGCGAGGTTTCCGAAATCAGATACATATTCAAAGGCGGAGCCATAAAGCTGCTTTTGGAAGGGGAGAAGAAGGAGAGCCCCATTCTGATATTCCTCCACGGAGGGCCCTGCAGCCCCATCCCTTTCGGTTTCGGCGCGCGCGGAGTGTTTCCGGAATTTTCAAAGGACTTCATCTGCGTCTACTGGGACCAGCCAGGCTGCGGGGCGGATTACGACAGCTCTATGGTGGGTCATTCGCCGGATTTGTACGTGGAACTATGCCTCGATATCATCAAAGACCTGCGCAAGGATTTTCCGAAAAACAAAATCTATGTCTTCGGCATTTCCTGGGGCGCGCTGCTTTCGGCGAAGCTCGCCGCAAAATATCCGGACAGGGTAGACGGAGTGGTTGCGTACGCCCAGCCCTTGTCAAAAGCCGGTCGTACGCCCGACGCGCTTGAGCGCCTGCAAAACGCCGCGCTTTCGGAAGAGGACAGGGAAGCTTTCAACGAATCCAAGGATTCTGAAAAATGGGAAGACATCATGCGTCTTTACGGGCTTCTGGAAGAGTACGTTCCGACGGGCACGGTGGACGGCGCCTCGTACGGGAGGGTTTATTCCGCCTTCTTATGGGAGCTCATAAGCCCGGATTATTCACCGCGCGAGGCGTATCTTGCGGCATTCTCCCGCGCAAAGCCCCAAGTCTATAAGGATTTGCTGCCGTCCATTTTCCTTTGCGACCTTTCAAAGGAGCTTTCAAACGTGAAAATCCCCTACGCCGTCGTGCAGGGGGACAAAGACGTCTTGACATCCTTTGAAAATATTAGAGCTTTTATCGATGCATGCGGCAACCCCAACCTGACCCTTAGGACGGTTGAGAACTGCGCGCATATCCCGTCTGACGCGGCATTTGCGGCCATAATCGACGAACTTTCAAAAATACGAAAATGAGCAAACCAAGAGTAAGATTCGCCCCCAGCCCCACGGGCTTTTTCCACATCGGCAGCGCGCGCACCGCGCTCTTCAACTGGCTCTACGCGCGCCACACAAACGGAACCTTCATCCTTAGGATAGAGGACACCGACGCGGCCAGAAACACGGACGAATCCCTCCACGCGCTCATGGACGGCATGGCATGGCTCAACCTCGACTGGGACGAGGGCCCGAAGTTCGGCGCGGACGGCAGGATAATCCAGCTTGGCAATCACGGCCCCTACTTCCAGAGCCAGAGGGCGGACGTCTACCTTGAATACCTCGAAATCCTCCGCAAAAACGGCAGGGCCTACGACAAGGACGGCGCGGTCTTTTTCAAAGTGTCGGGCGAAACTCAGACTTTGAATGACGCCGTGTACGGAGACGTGTCGCGCATGGAGGAAAAGGATTTTCCCATCTTCCGCAGCAACGGCACGCCCGTATTCCACTTTGTGAACGTCGTGGATGACATTGCGATGGAGATAACCAACGTCATACGCGGGCAGGACCACCTCACAAACACCAACAAGCACATAGAGCTTTTCAAGGCCTTCGGCGCGCCCATGCCGCAGTTCGCGCACATCCCGCTGATTCTGAAAAGCGACGGCGAGGGCAAGATGAGCAAGCGCGACAAGGGTGCGCTCATCGAAGAATACCGCCAGAAAAACTTCCTGCCGGACGCCGTGCGCAACTACCTCTGCCTGCTCGGCTGGAACCCGAAAAACGGCCGCGAGATAATGCCGATTGACGAGATAATCGAACTGTTCGATTTCCCGGGCGTCGTGCGCAGCAACGCGCGCTTTGACGAGCGCAAGATGGCGCACTTCAACACGGAGCACCTGCGCGCGCTTGATATTTCGGCGTTTTCCGCCGTCGCACGCGCGGCGTTTGAAGACGAGATTTCTCAGATTGAAACCCCCAAGGCCGGCCCCGCCGAACTTGAGGAGAACCGCACGCCGCTTTCTGACGAACAGAAAAGTGCGATAGTGGAGCGCAACCGCGCCATACTTGCCGCCGACAAAAATTACGCGGACAAGGTTTTCGCGCTATGCCAGCCCAAGGTCGTGAACCTTGAAAGCTTCGGTGAATTCACCTCGTACTTCTTCACGGAGGAATTTTCGTACGACGAGGGCGCAAAGCAGCGCGTCTTCAAGAAGGGAGACCCCCTCGCAAGAATGCGCGAGGCCATGGCGCTCATCAAGGAAACCCCGGAAGCGGATTTCACCTCAGCCGGCCTGCACGACGCCTTTGAAAAGCTCGCCGCCGCCTCCACCCTTAAAATTACGGACTATTTCCCGCCGCTGCGCTTCGGCGTATCGGGCCTTGCGGGCGGCCCGGACCTTCTGCCTATGCTGGAAGCCATGGGCAAGTCCATGGTGGAAAGGCGCCTGGGCAAAACATTGGAGAATTTTGCTTAATGCTTGCATAGAGAGGGCGATTTTTTTTAGACACTTTCCTTTAGATTTTTTATATGAGCGATTCCATAAAACACGAGTGCGGTATTGCGTTAATCAGGCTCCTGAAGCCCATGAGCTATTATCAGGAGAAGTACGGCACGCCGATATACGGGTTTAACAAGCTCTTTCTTCTAATGGAAAAGCAGCACAACCGCGGGCAGGACGGCGCGGGCATTGGAGCGGTGAAGATAGGCGTTCCCCCCGGTCAGAACTTCATGTTCCGCGAGCGCAGCATAAACCCCAACGCGCTTTCCGAAATTTTCCAGACCCAGCAGCGCAAGTACAAAAAGATGGTGAACAAGGGGACCATACACCCCGAGTTTCCGGACACCGTCAAGGAGCATTTCGAATTCGGCGCGGACCTCTTCATAGGCCATCTGCGCTACGGTACCAGCGGCAATTACGACATCTCCACCTGCCATCCCTTTTTCAGAAAGAGCACCTGGCCCGCGCGCAACCTTATGGTGGTCGGCAATTTCAACATCACCAATACGGACGTCCTCAACAAGAAGCTCATAGACCGCGGCATACACCCAGTTTTCAGCACAGACACCCAGGCGCTGCTTGAGGAAATCAGCTTCAATCTGGACATAGAGCACGGCGAAATCTACCGCGAACTGCGCGACAAGGGCGTTTCGGGCCCCGACATCCTCAAGATGATGAACGAGCGCCTCAACCCAGAGCGCGTCGTCAGCGAATCCGCCGCGGATTGGGACGGCGGATACGTCATCGCCGGCCTCATCGGCACCGGAGACTAATTCTTATTGCGCGACCCCAACGGCATACGCCCCTGCTTCTATATAAAGAACGACGAGGTCA
>JAVBSZ010000002.1:0-8409 GCA_031556415.1 Opitutales bacterium
AGACCATAATCTACTGCGCCAACATCTGGGACAAAAAAACGCGGAACCTTCTGAAGGAACCCAGCGTCACCTACGGCGGAGTCCTCAGCGGAGACGTCGACGGGCGCAAGGAGGAATTCACCATGAAATGCTTTGGAGACCCCAGGGCGCGCCTTGCAAGGCTTTCGTCAAAGGAGGTTGCGGGCAAGGTTTCAAAGGGGCAGATATTCAGCTGGCATTTCGGCTGGCTCGGCATGCAGGTTAATTTTGCGCACTGCGACAACTTGCGCGTTGAGAACGTCTGGACGCACAGCGCAATAGGAATCGCCATGAATTCCTGGGCCTGCGAGAACACCTACGCGAAGGGCGTAAAATTCATCCGCAAAGGCAACCAGATGCAGGTGGGCTGCCGGGACGCGTGGATAGTCGGCGCGGGCAGGGGTAAGTACCTCATCGAAGACATGTACTGCGAGGGCGTGCGCTGGGACGGCCAGAACATCTGCGGGCGCTTCGCCTGGCCCTTCGGCAGGGTTGATTCAAAAACGCTGCTGCTTTCGAACGACTACTTCGGCATGAAGACCTTCCTCTTCAGGAAGGGCGACAAGGTGGGCTTCTGCGACGGGCGCGAGGGAGAGCTTATACTCACGGTTGAAAGCGTGAAAGAGGCGCCGCCGAACGCCATCAACAATAAGCCCACAGTCGAAGTCCGCTTTGCTGAGGACATACCGGAATTCGTGAAGAATTCAACCACCTGCAACCTTTACGGGCTCAATATAAACGGCTACGAGCTGCGCAATTCCACCTTCAAAAACATTGCCGGTTCCGCGAGCGTCATCCGCAACGACAACGTGAAAATTTCCGGCTGCACCTTCGAGTACGTGATGTACCCCGCGGTGATAATAGGCGGGGATCTTTCCGCAGCGGAGGGCGTCATCTCAAAAAACATCCTCGTTGAAAACTGCAAGTTCAAGGACTGCGCGTGGGAGCGCCGGCACGACGCCCTCGGCGCGCTTTCCGCGCGCCTCGCCAAAACCAAACACGTGCCGGACGGAGAACTGCCGTACATGAAAAACGTCGCCTTCAAAAACAACTATTTTGAAAACTGCGAAGTGGGGATGGAGGCCGTCGGCGTCAAGGGGCTTCTTATTTCCGGCAGCAGATTCAAGAACGTGCAGACACAGATTGTCGAAGAGGACAATTTGGATTACAAATATTCAAAATAATGTAATCTCAAGATATGGACGTAAAAAAAAGAGCGGGGCATTGAAATGTTCCGCTCTTTTTATTTCTTTAAGTTTAAACTTTCCGTTTCCCACGCCTGTGCACTGCAAATAGCAGGGCGATAAGCGCGAAGAGCGCGGCAATCTGAGAAGGTTCGGGAATTGTAAGCATCGCGTAAATTCCGTAAGCCCTGACTCCGAAAACCACGCCGTAGTCCATGCCCTTATAGGATGCGGCGAAATCATCGTCCGCGAATCCCGTACCGGCAGCGTTGAAGGCTATGATTTTGTACTCCCTCTCGGTAGGGCTTGAAATGTTGAATTCGAATTCAAAGGAAGCGGCGCCCGCGCCTTTGCTCTGAGTTCCGCTCAGCTCAATCCGGTCGAACTCCGCGCTCAAAACCGCCGTCGCAAAAAGAATAACACTGGCACTTCTCATACCTGTACCCTTCTTAATCTAAGCGCGTGCAGTCTAAGAAAAAGTACTGACACAGTCAAGAATTTGTCCGGATTTCTCGCTCCGAATCCCGCTGCCAGGCTTGACTTGTGCTAGTATTTGAGGGGCAGAAACTGCCCCTAGTCAAGCTTCTGAAAATCCTCCGAGGAGAGCTCGGCAGAGGGCTTGAAATCTCCGCTTTGCACGTACTGCGTGAACGAATTTTCCAGTTGTTTCAATGACGGGTTGGCGTCTTGCGCGCCGAAATCTATGTTTGTGACGAGCACGCTGGCCCTGCCGCATTTCACTTCAAACGCGAGCGCGAGATTGCGCGGAGTGAAGTAGTCCGGCACGACCTGGATTATGGGCCTGACGCCTTTGCCTGTGAGGTCGAGCGGCGACGCGTTTCTGATGGTCTCCCACCACTGGTAGTCGGAATGGAAACTTGTCGGAAAATTTTTGAGGGCGGGGTGCTTGGGGTTGCAGAGCAGGCCGAGAGTTTCGGGCGGCAGGCGGCCTTCCGTCCAAAGCGTATTCCAGAATACGGGTGCAAAACCGAACTTGTATTTTTTGATGCGCGCCTCCATGTCGGGCTTGAGCTTGAGCCAGACTTTGCCTCCGCTTTTCACGGTCTTCATGAAGGAGTCGTCCGCGCTCTCAAACACGCGGCATCCCTTGGGGGCGGCGGGCCTGCCCTCTTCGGGATAGCACCAGAGGTTCCAGTCGTTAAGGAAATTTTTTCCGCCGTGTTCCACGATTATTTTCAGGCGCAGCGCGTTCGGCGCGGCGAAATTCGCCGTGTCAATATCCAGCTTTTTAACCGACGAGAGGCCGTGCGGGACGTCCGCTTCAAAGGAGTCTGAAAAAACAATTTTCTGCGAGGCGTCCAAAACTTCGCATTTGATTTTTGCGCCTTTGAGTTCGCCCTGGGAATAGTTTGAGACCTTTATTTCAAGCGGAATTTTTTCGCCCCTTGTGAAAATCAGTTTTTCCAGGATGGCGAGCGGTACGAGTTCGCCGCAGAACTTTGAAAAGTCCTTTTCGTCGGCGTAGCCCTTTGAATCCCAAAAGGGGTCTAGTATGCCGACGAGCGCGCAGCCCTGCCCGGGGAAGTCGCGCATGTCGAGAAGCTGGAAGCCGCTCAAACCCTCCGTGCGCAGGTCGGCCTCTATGTCGGCCTTGTAGAAGAGGAGCTGGAGCTTGCCGCTGGCCATCATGAATTCGTGCGCCTGGTTTTCAAGGCCGGCCTCCTGCATGAATTCCATGAAGATGTCGAAGGCGCGCGGCTTGAGGTTGCCGGTATATTTTGCGTATGTGCGGAAATCCGGGAAGGCGCACCACTGGCCCATTTCGTGCGTTATTATGGGCATGGAGCGGGTTGAGACGTATGAGTCATAATTGAATGCCGTGGACGGCTGCGCGGCTTCGGGCGCGGATTTGAGGGCGTTGCCCCAGAACTTCTGCACGCGCGTCATGGCGGTTATGTTGTACTCGTTCGCGCGCAGGGCGGGGAAGCCCGCGCCCGCGTTGTAAATCCTGCGCGGGTCTTTGGGCTTGTAGGTTTCAAGCCACTTTGTGAGGAAGGCGTCGCGCTTCTCGTCCGTCTTTGCGGAGGGCTCATTGCCCTGGCAGTAAAGAATGAAGGAGGGATGGTTGCCGTAGGCCTTTATCATGGCTTCGGTTTCCTCGTAAATCCAGGCGTCTATGGCGTGCCCGTCGTTGAGCGAGTGCGCCCAGTTTGAGTTTTCCGCCTGAAGGTATATGCCGGATTCGTCCGCCGCCTCGAACGCGGCTTCGGGCGGGCACCACGAATGGAAGCGCACGTGGTTCAAACCGTATTTTTTGCATGCGGCAAAGAGCTTGAGCCAGCTTTCCTTGTCTGCGGGCGGGTAGCCGGTCAGCGGGAAGAGGCAGCATTCAAGCGTGCCTCGGAAAAACGTCTCGCGGCCGTTGACGAATATTTTTCTGTCTTTCACCTCGATTTTGCGCAGGCCGTAGGTGATGTTTTTTTTGCTTTCGCCGAGTTTGGATTTGAGCGCGATTTCCACATTGTAAATGTTCGGTGAAAATTCGTCCCAAAGCTTGGCGTCCTTGCCGAAGTCGAAAATGAAATCCGTCTCGAGCGGCTCCCCTGAGAGCCTGAGCTTGATTTTCTTCTCCGGCACGGCGTGGGTGTTTCCGCCCGCGCCATTTGCGGAGACGGAAATTTCGCACTCGCCGACGAACGCGTCGGCGTTGGCGATTTTCACACGCAGCTTTGCGGAATTGTTTTCGCCTCCCTCGTAGTGGAGCTGGGCGTCGTCCAGAAAAACTTTCGGCGAAATTGAAACGAACATCTTTCCCGCAACGCCGTTCCAGTTGCCCTGCGAGCTGTCGGTAATGCTGTGCGAGAAGGTGCCGAGGCCCGCCATGACCGTGGAGTTGTCCACCTTTATGACTATGTGGTTTGCGCCGGGCTTTGCGAATTTTGTGATGTCGAAAACGTGCGGCGTGCCGAGGCTATCGCATTTTCCCGCAAAGCTTCCGTTGACAAAAAGCTCGGTGTTCCAGTGCGGGCGCTCAAGCGTGAGCGTGATGCGGCCGTTGCCGATATTCTGGGGCAGGTTCACGGTCTTTGAGTATGATGCCACGCCTATGAAGTGCATGTCTGGCTGGAGGAAAAAGGGCATCTTGAAATCGCCGTCGCTCTTCAGGTATTTGGAGAATTTTTCAGACTCCACCGTGATTGTCTTGGGCCCTCCCAGCCAGCGCGTTTTTGAGGTTGGTTTGAATCCGAAGCCCTGGCTTGCGATGTCTCCGGGCAGACGGACTTCGCCTTCGGTCTTCCCGCTGTCCTTGGCATCTACGCTGACGAGCCACGTTCCGGATATGTCAATATCCTGCGCGCTGAGCGCGTGGAGGTTCGTCGAAGCTGAAGCAAGCAGTATTGCTAAAAGTTTAAGCGTATTCTTCATATATAATATCCCCCTTATTTGCGAAATGTTTGGAAATTATGGTTTTATTTTGGGTGAGGTTCAAGCTCTTTCCAAAACTATTTGCCGAAAATCATTTTAGGTACGGATTTAATCCAAACCTTTTAGTACTTTAGCATCAATTTCCGTACTGGGAGAAAAATCCCCGCTCTCCATATAAGATGAAATGGACGCTTCAAGCTGCCGGAGCGCGAGGTTGGGTTCGGGCGCGTCAAAGTCTATGCAGCTGACGAGCACTTTTGCATTTCCGCATTTTGCCTCAAAGGCGAGGGCGAGTTTCTTGGGGTTGAACCAGTCCGGAACCACTTGGATGAGGACGTCCGCGCGCGTTTTGGAAACATTGATAGGCGCGGAATTTTTGACTATCTCCCACCACTGCCAGTCTGAATGGAATTCCGTGGGGAACTTCCTGAAAACTGGGTGCGCGGGCCTGCACAAAATTCCGAGCGTGTTCGGAGCCTGTCCGTCCGTCCAAAGCGTGTTCCAGAATATTGAAGAGAAGCCCATGTTCCAGCGTTCCTTCCGCGCCGCGTCGGGCTTGAGTTTTAGCCATATTTTACCGCCGCGTTCGGCCGCCGCTTCAAAGGCTCCGCCCGCGCTTTCAAAAATTTGGACGCCTGCGGGCTGGGGCCTTTCGGCTGGAGGGTCAAAGCACCAGATGTTCCAACTGTTTTCGGCGATTAGCTTTCCGTCCTTCAGGATTTCCATTTTCAGTTTCAGCGCGCATGGGCCGTCAAACTTATCTGCGTTTGCCAAGAATGTCCCGTAATGCCCGATGCCGCGCACTATGTCCGTGTTGAAGAAGTAGGAATGTATTTTCTTCCCGTCCGCATCCAAGAGGGAAGTGCGCACCCTCGCGTCTTTTATTGCGCCTTCCGAGTAGTTGGATATTTTGACGCCGCACTTAATAAGTTCCCCCTTTTTGAAGACGAACTTTTCAAGCACGGCCAGCGGCACAAGCGGCGCGCAGAATTTCGTGAAGTCCTTTTCGTCCGCATAGCCTTTGGGTTCCCAGAAGGGGTCCAGTATTCCTACAAGCGCCGTGCCCTGGCCGGGGAAGTCGCGCAAATCGAGAAGCTGGAAGCCGCTCAAATTTTTCGTGCGCAGCGCGGCCTCAATGTCCGCCTTGTAGCAGAGCAGCTGGAGTTTTCCGCTCGCCATTAGGAAGTCCTGCGCCTGGCTTTCAAGGTTCTCCTCCTTCAGAAAATCCATGAAGATTTCAAAGCTGCGCGGCTTGAGATTGCCCGCGTACTTTTTCATGGTGTCAAACGCGGGGTAGGCGCACCATTGCCCCATCTCGTGCGTGATTGCGGGGGTGGACTTCATGTTGGCGAGCCTGCTTTCAAAATCGAAATCCGTTGAGGGAGGCCTGGCGTTGATGATTGACTTGAGGCCCTCTCCCCAGGCCTGCAGGCGCGGGTCCGGCGGCAGATGGTAGTCGCTCTCATTCAGGAAGGGCCAGCCGGAGCCCGCGCAGTAGAGCCTGCGCGCATCGGCCTTTTTATAATGTTCACACCACTTGGCCAGATACGCGTCGCGCTCCTGCCAGGTTTTTCCGTGCGGCTCGTTCCCCTGCGAGTAGAGCACGAAAGAGGGATGGTTTCCGTAGGCTTTCAGGATGGCGTCTGTCTCTTCGTAAACCCAGGCGTCTATGGGGTTGCCCATGCCGAGCCTGCTAGCGTCCCTCACGGCCCAGTTGGAGTTCTCAATCTGTATGTACACGCCTTCCTCGTCTGCGGCCTCGAAGGCGGCTTCAGGCGGGCACCACGAATGGAAACGCACATGGTTGAGGCCATATTTTTTGAAGGTGCGCATGATTTTAAGCCAGCTTTCCTTGTCTATGGGCGGATAGCCGGTCAGCGGAAATATGCAGCACTCCAGAGTTCCCCTGAAAAACGTTTGGAGGCCGTTGACGAAGATTTTGTTCCCGCGCGCTTCTATATTCCTCAGACCGTACGTGAATGATTTTTTGCAGATTCCATTTCCGCCTTTTTTGAGGAATATTTCAACGCGGTAAAGGTTCGCCGCATACTCGCTCCAAAACTGCGCGTGCGGCCCGAAGTCGAAACCGAATTCCGCCAGGCTTTGGCCCTGGGTTTTGAAAGTGCGCGCGGCGGCGGAGTGGGCGTTTTTACCGACGCCTTCCGCGCGGATTTCAATTTCGTCCGCATCGCCTGAAATGCGCACGCGGATTTTCACTTTGCCCGGTTCGGAAGAGGGGAAGATTTGAGCGTCGTCAATGAAACTCTGTGAAGACGCGCGTATGGACATTTCCCCCGCTATCCCGTTCCAGTTGCCCTGCGTGTGGTCCGAAACGCTGTGCGCGTCCACGCCCAAATCAAGGGACAGGTTGTTGTCCACCGCGATTTTGATTTCGTTTTTGCCCGCTTTGGATAACTTCGCGATGTCGTATTCATGCGGCGTGCCGTAGCTAAGGCGCTCTCCGGCGAAATTTCCGTTCACCCAAAGCGCGGTCTTGCCGTGCGGGCGCTCAAGGCTGAGCGTAAGGCGGCCTTCAAGGGTGTCTGGGGGGATTTCAACATCCCTCGAATATTCCGCAACGCCCCTGAAATACATGTCGGGTTGGAGGAAGCAAGGCAACTTGAAGTTGTCGTCAGATTCAAGGTATTTGGCGTAGCGCGGGTTTTCGAGCATGGCCTTGCGCATGTTGCCAATCCACTTGGTGTCGGGGCTTGACCTGAATCCGAAACCCTGGCTTGCGGCGTCTCCGGGCAGCTTCACCTCTCCGGACGTCTTTGCGCTTGCGCCCGCGTCCGCGCTGAATTTCCAGACGCCTTCAAGCGGTATGGTTTCCGGATTTTCCGCGCCGCCCAATGCGGAGGCGCAGGGCGAAAAAAGTGCGAAAAGGGTGAGGCTCCAAAATTTCATCATATATAATAAGCAGTAATGCGCAAAATTGTAAGCGGCCTTGTGGGGAATTAAAAGTCAAAATACGCCAAATTTTGGTTGCGGGCGGCGGGGCGTGAAATTATGCTGCATTGCACTTATGAATAAAATTCCGGCATTCATGTTCTTCATCTCATCGCTTGCGTGCGGGGGCCTAGCCCAGACGGTCAGCGTGGCCGATTTCGGCGCCTTGCCCGACGACGGCAAGTGCGACATGTCCGCCCTCAAGGCCGCCGTTGGCCATCTCAAAAAGACCGGAGCCAAGACCCTGCGCTTTGAGGCGGGGGCTTACGACCTCAAAGTGAAGACCCTCCGTTCCGCCTCCCCGCTGCGCTTTGAGGGGCTGGACGGTATTACCATAGAAGGCGCCGTAAACGCAAAGGGGGAGCCTGCAACGAAGATAGTCCGCCATTACGAGCCCGAAAACGACGCCTTCGGCTCATTCATGCTCTTTGCGAAAGACTGCAAAAATTTCGCGCTTAGAAACCTCGTCTTCGACAACAGCCCGCGCTACTCCTCCGCCGGAGAAATCGTCAAAAAGGAGGGCGACAGGGTTTACATAAAAATCTTCGAGGGCAACCCGGCCTTTGAAGGGAGCATCATATACTGCTCCAACGTATGGGATTTGAAGACGAAAAAGCTCAAGCACGTCGAAAGCCCGACTTACGGAATGAACGCGGCCAAATCAATCGACGAGTACGGGCTGAAATTCGCGGACAAGAGCGACAAGACGCTCATGTATCTGGAGAGCCCGAATATCGCCTCAAAGGTTGAGGTGGGCGACGGTTTCAGCTGGACTTTCGGCTACAGCGGCGTGCAGGTGGGCATGGTCGGCTGCGATGACCTGTATGTGGACAACGTGTGGACCCTCAACGCGGTGGGCTTCTGCATTGAG
>JAVBSZ010000185.1:0-8705 GCA_031556415.1 Opitutales bacterium
GACGTCGTCGTCAACGCTCACGCAGGAGGAGAGAATGCAGGCCGCAAGCGAAGCCAAAAATATTTTCAAATCGAATTTCATATCCAAAAAATGTTTAGGATTCCCTGTGTCCGCGCTGGAAGAAGGCTACCTTGTCAAGAACCCTGCTCTGCAGCCAGTCCATCCAAAGGTACACAACGGGCGTCATGTAGAGAGTGACAATCTGCGAGAATATGAGCCCGCCCACGACCGTCACGCCGAGCGGTATGCGGCTTTCCGCGTCCGCCTTGCCCCAGCCCAGCGCGATTGGCAGCATGCCGATGAGCGCCGCCATAGTCGTCATTATGATGGGCCTGAAGCGCTCCATGGAGGCCTCGTGCACGGCATCCGCGGGCTTGAGGCCGCCCTCCTCGCGCATGATGGCAAAGTCCACCATCATGATGCCGTTTTTCTTGACTATGCCCATGAGCATGAAGAGGCCTATCATGGAATATATGTTGAGCTCCATGCCCAGCGCGTAGAGGCTGGCAAGCCCGCCCGCCACGGCGATTGGCAGCGCTATGAGCACCGTGATTGGGTGCACGTAGCTTTCGTAAAGTATGCCGAGTATGACGTACATGACGAATATCGCGACGAATATTAGTACCACCAGGCTCATCATCGTCTCCTGGAAGGTCACCGCCTCGCCCTGGAAGCCCTTCTGTATCTGGCGCGGGATTATCTCCTCGGCCTTGTCATCTATCCACTTTGTGGCCTCGCCGATTGAAACGCCGGGCGCGAGGTTGAAGAAGATTGTGACGGACGGGAAGTTGTTGAGGTGGTTTATGGCCACGGGCGCCAGGAGTTCGCGCGTGTAGGCTATGCTCTCAAAGGGAATGAGGTTTGAGGCGAGGGAGTCCTCGTAAGTGTCCGCATACTGCGGGTCAACGGAAATCGGCATGGGGGCCGCGCCGCCGGTGAACGCGGCGTCAACCGTGAAATTGAGCTTGTTCAGGTCTTTCGCGTAAGACCTGTCGGAATCCTGCGCCTGAAGGATGGTCCAATACTGCTGGTAGGTGGACTTTATCAGGTAGTAGTAGAATTTCGCGTAGGCATCCTTAAACACGCTCGTGAACGAGTTGGCGCTTAGGCCCAGCATGGAGGCCTTGTCGCGGAAGGGCTCAAGCACTATCTGCGGGTTGTCCAGATAAAGGTCAGAATTCACGCCGACGAAGAGCTTGTTGTTCATCTTCATCATCTCCATCATCAGCTGCATGGCGCTTGCGTTAAGCTGGCCCTGGTCCATGGCCGACATCGCGTAGGCGTAGTTGCCGCGCGTCTGCGACGTGGCGCCCGTGGAGATTTTCAGGGTGGCCATCGGCTGGAAGGCGGGAAAGACGCCGGGTATCATGCCGAACTTGTTCCTTATTGACGCCGACACTTCCGCAATGGGCGGGCGCGTTGCCTTGTCGTTAAGAAGTATGAAACCCATGCCCATGTTCGAGGTCATGGAGCCCACGCCCGTTATGCCGGAAATGAGGACGTAGTTTTTGACCGCAGGGTCATTGTCCAATATCGCGGCGAGCTTGTCCTGCACTTTGCCGATTTCCTTCGGAGAAGTCTTGGTCTCCACGAAGAAGCCGCCCTGGAGCAGGCCGCTGTCGCCCACGGGCAGTAGGCTGCTGGGCAGGTGCGTGAAGAAGAAGTAGGTCGCAAAAAGGGAGCCTGCAAGGAAGAGGAAGGTCGGAATGTGGCGCCTGAGCATCCAGCGCAGCGTGGGGTTGTAGAAGGCGAGGAAGGCGTGCTCAAGCCTGTGCGCCATGCGCTCAATCGTGGTCTTGTCCGACATCTCCTTGCTGCGCGCCTGAAGCATCCTGGAGCACATCATGGGAGTGAGGGTGAGGCTTATGAGGCCGCTCATCAGTGTTGCCGTAACGACGGTGACGGAAAACTCCCTGAAAACCCTGCCTATGACGCCGCTCATGAAGACGAGCGGTATGAACACCGCCGCGAGCGAGAGCGTCATGCTCAATATTGTGAAGCTGATTTCGCGCGCGGAGGCGAAGGTGGCCGCCAGCGGCTTTTCACCGAGGTCTTCCATGCGGCGCACGGTGTTTTCAAGGAACACGATGGCGTCGTCAACCAGAAAACCTATGGCCATGGTCAGGCCCATGAGGGAGAGGTTGTTGATGGAAAACCCGAAGGCGTTCATCAGGATGAAGGTCAGCAGAAGCGAGAACGGAAGGGCGGCGGCCGGTATCGCGGTGTCGCGGAACCTGCCGAGGAAAAGGAATATTACTATTACGACGAGCACGAAGGCGATTAGAAGCGTCTCCTTCACGTCTTCTATGTTGCTTACGATGAGCTCCGCACGGTTGTAGAAGGAGATGAGCTCTATGCTTTCGGGCAGCTCGTTTTGAAGCTCCTTCATCAGCTCCTCGATGGCCGCTACGGTTTCCACGGCGTTGCCATCGACCGTCTTTCGTATGCCTATGGTGATAGACGCCTTGTGCTTGGAGTCTTTAACCTCCTTCGCCTGGAAGTTGAGGTTGAGGGTGTCGCTCTGCAGGTCGTCAACGACCGTGGCCACGTCTCTCAAAAACACGGGGGAGCCGTCCTTGTAGGTCACCACTATGTTGCGGTAGTCCTCCGCGAAGGAAAGCTGCGTGTTGGGCAGGATGACGAACTGGGAATTGGGGCCCTCTATGTTGCCCGAGCCGGTCAGATTCGTCGTCGTGGAAAGGGAGTTTTTAAGCTGCGTGAGCGTCATGCCCATGCTGAAGAGCTTTTCGGTGTCGGCATACACTCGCACGGAACGCGGCGCGGCGTACATATCGGCTTTAGAGACGCCCTTGATCATGCTGACACGCTGCGCTATCTGGCTGAAGGCGTAGTCGTAAAGTTCGCCCCTGTCCATGGAGTCGCTGGCCACGGAGAGCAGGTATATTGGCATGTCGTTCGGGTTGTCCTGCTTGAAACTGGGAGGCGACGGGATGTCGGGAGGGAGATTGCCCATGGCGCGCTGGATGGCGCTTTGCACGTCGGTTGCCGCAGCGCTGATGTCCTTAGACATCGCAAACTGCAGGATTATCGTGGACGCGCCGAAGGTGTTGGTGCTCGTCACAACCTCGAGGCCCGGAATCTGCATGAACTGCTGCTCAAGGGGCGAGGCGATGTTGCTTGCCATTATCTGCGGGTCCGCGCCCGGGTAGCTTGCGGAAACCTGTATGACGGGGTAGTCAACGCCAGGAAGGTCGTTAACCGGCATTCGGGTGAAGGCGTACACGCCGAAAAGAATCGCCGTAACGCTAAGAAGTATTGTCATCACCGGACGGTTGATGAACACGTCCGAAATTGAGCCTTTTTGATTCTCCGCCATTGTTTAAAGCGCTTGAAGTTTCTTTTGGGCCGAAGCCTATTTCTTGGCCTCTGCCGAAGCGGGCGCGGTTTCGTGCCCCTTGCCGTTGCCGTTTTTGGCCGCCGCCCTCTGCGCGCGGAATTTTTCGGCTATCGCGGTTGCGCCGCCAATGAATTCCCGCAAAGACTCAATCGCAACCGGCTTGCCGTCCTTGCCGTATGGCATACCCATGACTGTGGAGGAATACGCCAGCGCGTATGAACTCGCGCTAACCGCAAGCTGGCCCGCCACGACAACATCCGCGCCGTCGTTCACGCCTTTGACCACGCACGAGGCGTCCTCGTTTATCTGCACTATTTCCACGGGGGCCTTCGCAACCTCGCGCACGGGCCACTCCTTCACCTCCGCCGTGTAAACGTATTTGGAACCGTTGGGGCCGGTTTCAAGCGCGGCGTACGGAATGATGATTGCGCCTTTGATGGTCTCCAAAACCAAAGACACCTTGACGGGCTGGTTGGGCCAGAAGAGCATGGACTTGTTGTCAATCTCGCCGCGAAGAATCACCGTGCCCGACTGGTACCTGATTTTGTTCTGGACTATCTTCACGGAGGCGCGCTGCATCTTGTCGCGCATATTGCTTTCAACGTACTTCACTTCCAAATCCAGCTTGCCGCCGCTCTTTTCCATGAAGCCTCGCACTTCAAAAAGGCGCTGGCTGGGGATGATGAAGTCAACATAAAGCTTGTCGAGCTGCTCAATCGACGTGATGCGCGTGGAATTCGCCGTGGCTATGTTGCCAACGTCAACCTCTTTGAGACCTATTTTTCCGGAGATGGGCGCCTTGATGGTGCACCATTCCAGGTTGAGCTTGGCCTGCATGTACCTGCCCTTGGCTGCTTCCATAAGGCCCTTGTCGCTCTCGACCTTGGCCACGTAAGAGTCAAACGTCTGCTTGTCCACATAGCCGTCCTTTACGAGCTTCTCGTTGCGCTTGACCTCGAGCTGGTCGATTTTGAGCGCGGCCTCCGCCTGCATGAGGTCGCCCTGCGCCTGAACCACGGCGGCCTCGTACTGGCGCGGGTCTATCTGCGCGATGACGTCGCCCTCTTTGACGGTGTCTCCCTGCGAAAAGTTTATCTTCGTTATCTGGCCGCTTACCTGCGGGACTATGACCGCGCTCTGAAAGGAGTGCATCGTGCCCAGGCATTCAAGATAGCGGGGAAAATCCGCCTTCTTCGCCTGCGCCACAACCACTGCGGAAGGCGGCATCGGGACTTCGGCCTTTTTCTTCGGGGCGCAGGCCGGCAAAACCGACATCGCCGCAATCAACGCAAAAATTCTAAAGATGTTTTTCATAGTCCGAACGGTGTTAAAAATACTATTCCCAAAGATTTTCCGCCAGACGCCCCACACGTCAACAATAAACAATCATCATCTACCCCAAGTGATTGCAATGTAGTTCGTAAGCGAAAAACCAAAATAATGGTCAGATAGTTTTAGACACACATTTCCCTCACTTGGCCTGCTTTATTATTTAACATACGCGCAGACATTTGGCTCACCGCCGAAGGCGGCATGAAAAGAAGATCAATATCCGAGTAGGCTAGGCGCTTCTCTCTTAACCCGAATAAACAGGCTAGATTGGGGTTCAGACGAGTATTGCGTAGTGCGCACGGACAGCTTTAAAAGCATCATTAACCGAGTAGGCGCAATGATTTTCGATGCATAGCAAGGCGTAAAAAAATCCCGCGCTGGAAGTGTACAGATAGTACATGACCTGTGCGGAATTTTTTTACAACGCCGCTAGGCGCGAAAAGCGTTCGCTTACTCCACGGTTACACTTTTGGCGAGGTTGCGGGGTTTGTCCACGTCGCAGCAGCGCTCCACGGCGATGTAGTAGGCGAGGAGCTGGACGGGGATGGCGGAAATTATGGGGCGTATGGCCTCGTGGACTTTGGGGATTTGGATGAGGTCGTCGGCGAGGTTTTTTGGGAACTCCTCGGGGGAGTCAGTGATGATGATGAGGGGGCCGCGGCGGGCCTTGATTTCCTGCGCGTTTGAAATGACCTTCTGGAAGACGTCGCCCTGGTTTGCGAAGATGACGGTGGGGCACTGCGGGCTCACGAGGGCGATGGGGCCGTGCTTCATTTCGGCGGCGGGGTAGCCCTCGGCGTGGATGTAGGAAATTTCCTTGAGCTTTAGCGCGCCTTCGAGGGCTATTGGGAATTCGTCAAGGCGACCGAGGAAGAGGAAGTCCGCAAAGCGCGCGTACTTCTGGGCGATGAGCTTTACGGAGGGGGCGAGAAGCAGCGTCTCCTCCACGAACTTCGGCGCGCTCTTTATGCCCGCGACGATTTCGCGCCCCTGCGAGAAGGAGAGGTCGCGCATTCGGCCTATGTAGAGGGCTATGAGCAGGCATATCATTATCTGCGAGGTGAACGCCTTGGTGGACGCCACGCCGATTTCGCGCCCCGCGTACTGGTAGAGGCCGCCGTCGCTCTCGCGCGCGATTGTGGAGCCGACGCTGTTCGTTATGGCGAGCGTCCTGAAGCCCCTGCGGCGGCTTTCGCGCAGCGCCTCGAGGGTGTCTATGGTTTCTCCGCTCTGGCTTATCACGAAGGAGAGGGTGTTCTTATCCAGCGGGGCGTTGCGGTAGCGGAATTCGCTGGCGTATTCCACTTCCACGGGGATGCGCGTGTAGCGCTCAATGAGGTATTCGGCCACGAGGCAGGCGTGCCACGCGGTGCCGCAGGCGCAAAGGAGTATCCTGTCAACCTGGCGCAGCTCCGCGGGGGTCATGTTGAGGCCGTTTAAAACCGCCGTTGAGGCGTCGTCGGATATCCTGCCGCGTATGGCGTTTTCAACAACCTTGGCCTGCTCAAAAATCTCCTTCTCCATGTAGTGGGCGTACGTCCCCAGCGCGGCGTCGTCATACTCCCAGTCTATGGCACTGACAACGGGCGAAACCTGCTCGTTCTGCGAGCTGACAATCTCGCAGCCAGACGCAGTCACGCGGGCCACCTGCGAATCCGAAAGGTATATCACGCTCTGCGCGCGGCCCGCAAAGCCGAGTACGTCGCTGGCCACAAGGCGCTCGTCCTGCCCTATGCCGATGATGAGCGGCGAACCCTTGCGCGCGGCGATGATTTCATCCGGATGGAGGCGGCAGAGGACGGCTATGCCGTAGGTGCCCTCTATGTGCATGAGCGCGCGGCGCACGGATTCCATGAAGCGGTTTTCCGAGCCTTCGGGCAGCTTTGAATAGTGGTAGGAGATGAGGTTCACAAGCGCCTCGGAGTCCGTCTGGCTTTTGAAGGTGTAGCCGAGTTCCTCAAGGTGCCCGCGTATGCTCTCGTAATTTTCAATAACCCCGTTGTGGACGAGGGCGAAGTTGCCGCAGCTCGAGCAGTGCGGGTGCGCGTTCTCGTCGCTGACCGCGCCGTGCGTGGCCCAGCGCGTGTGGCTTATGCCCACGCTCGCCGCAAAGGGCTTCCGCTTCACGGCTTCCGCGAGTACGCCGACCCTGCCCTTCTTCTTTTTGACGTCCAGTTCCCCGCCATCAAGGAGGGCGATTCCTGCCGAATCATAACCCCTGTATTCAAGCTTTGAGAGACCCTCCAGCAAAACGGGAGCGGCCTGTCTCTTACCAATGTAGCCTGTAATTCCGCACATAAAACTGTGATGAATAATCGAAAAAAAATCCGCCAATGCAAAAAAAAACGCACGGCGCGCGCTTCCAATATTTAGATTTTTCTTAATACCAAAAATTTACGCGTCAAAAAAAATACTCCAATCAATTCAGCCGCTAAAGATGGTTGTTCTTGATCTGATGCGCGCGTTGAAGCGCGTCATAGCCGTGAGCGCGGCGACGGCCAGAAGGCCTATGAGAAGCCAGCCGAATATCTCTTTCACGGCGCAGACAAGAGCCTGCTCGTAGACCTTCTGGTAAAGGTCGTGCAGGGCGCTTTGCGCACCCTGCGCGTTTGTGAGGCCGCGCCCCACGGCGTCTGAAAACCTTTCCGCCATGTATCCGCGCGCGCCGAGATTGAGCTGGTCAAGCTCCCTTGAAAGCGCGGAGACGTAGTAGAAAGTGCGGCTCTCAAGCCAGACGGAAAATATGCAGAAGCCGGAGACGGCCGCCACGCTGCTTCTCACGCTCAAGAAGAAAAACGCGTTGTGGCTTTTGAGCTCGTCGGGTATGTCCTCGACGGAATAGGAGCCAAAGGCTATGAAGGCCGTGAGCATCCCGAAGCCGCGCAGGAAAGACGGCAGAAGCAGCGCCTCGTAAGTGCCGTCAGGCCGTATCTCAAAGTAGATGATGGCCGCGTACGCCGCAAAGCTCAGCACGGATATCGTTACAAGGTAGCGGAAGCGGAAGGGCCTCTTGCGGCTCCACCAGAAGCACAAAACGCCGGCCAGCGCGAAGCCCGGCAGCATCATGAGGTTGAGTCCGTTGCCGTAGACGGCGTCGAAATGCAGGACGCTGTCAACATACGCACTTATCAGGTAGCCGGAGCCCGCAAGCGCCATAATCCAGAACATGTAGAAGTGCGCGAGGAAGGTCTTTCTGTACCCCAAAACTTCGTAGCGCAGGTATGGGTTCTTCCTCCCCTTCTGCGAGAGCAGAAAGAGGAGGAGAAAGAGCGGTATGGAAACGAGGGTCCAGAAGATTTTGTCTGAATGAAGCCAGTCTGAAACCTTGCCGTAGTTGAGCACCGCCGTAATGCCTATCAGGAAGGCCGCGGCGAAGACCATGCTCGAAAAATCAATTCTGCCGAAGGAGATTTCAAGCCCCTGGTTCCTGCGCCTGAAAAGGAGCATGACAAGGAATATGGAGAAGATTATCATGCCCAGGCACGCGTAGTAGACGTAGCGCCAGTCATGCGCGTAGGCGAATTCGGCGGTCAGCATTATGCTTATCTGCCCCACGCCGAAATTTATGGGCAGGAAGAAGCAGTAGAACTCCATCATCAGCCTGCGCCTTGAGAAAATCGGGATGAGTATGCCGACGAGCTCTATTATGGCAAAGCCCTTGAAAAAACCCAGCATGAGGGCGAAGAGCGTCATCGCCTGCATGCTCTCCGCGCGGGAACATAGGAAACAGAAGAGCGCCTGCAGGGAGAGGAACAGCATGAAGACGGCCTTTGAGCCCATGCCGCTGCGCACAAAGCCGACTATCGGAAACGCGAGCCCCACGCCGAGCGACGTGATGTAGTACGACATCGCGATATCCTCGTTTAGCAGCCCCAATGACGCGTTTATGTTCACGCCGTTACAGACATAAGAGCCGTTGACGAGCATGACGCTGGCCTGCAGAAATAGGGCCGCAAAGACCCTAAGCCAATTGGGGACCCAGTCAAGAAACGGGCTCTCGGGCTCTTTCGGCATC
>JAVBSZ010000239.1:0-6304 GCA_031556415.1 Opitutales bacterium
CACGTATATCGCAATGACGAAGGTCGTGAGCATCAGCAGGTTTTCCGCAAAGCCTCCCAGCTTCACCGTGCCTTCCGCAAGGCTTGAGAGCGCGACGAGCAGGAATATCGCGAATATGTCCTCAATTATGAGTATGCCCACCGCTATCTGAGCGTAGCGCCTTGCCAGCACTCCGCGAGATTCAAAAATTTCAAGTATCACGACCGTCGAACTCATCGCCAGCACGCCGCCCAGGAATATGCCGTCCGTGTAGCCCATGCCCATGAGGCGCGCCGAGAGTATGCCCAGCGCCCCCATCGCGATTATCTGCGCGGATATCCCCAGGAAGCTCGGCGCGAAGACTTTTTTTAGGCGCTCGGGGTTGAACTCCATGCCCACAAAAAACATCATGAAAAGCACGCCCATTTCGCCGAGGGCGTTGATGCTTTCAACGTCGCTGATTATCCCCAGAACGGGTGAAAGCAGTATTCCCGCGCTGATGAAGCCCAGGAGCATGGGCATTTTCAGCTTTGAGAAAACCCACGCCAGCGCCGCGGAAAAAATTATGACGAGCGTCAAATCCTGCAGCAGGTGGTATGAGTGTTGTGCGGCTTCCATCTGAGAGTTCTTTTTAAAAAGCCTGGAAGACCGCTTGTAAAGAATTTTTCCGGATGGGAATGGGAAAAATATTTCCTATCACGCAAGTGCGGATGGGAATTCGTCCCGCCGACAAAAAAACATACTCCATTCTTGCGCGCGTTTCAGCGCGTCTTGCGGCTTACCGCTTTGGAGGCTTCAGAAAAAGCAGAGGGCGCTCTTCGTTTTGGCGCAATGATTTGGGATGAAGGGCAAGGCGCAAGGGTTCGAGACGATAGGAGCGTACATTCAGTACGTGACTGGTGTCGAGACGCCCGCAGCAACGACGCTATCCGCCCAAATCATTCGCCAAAAGGGTGTGGATGGAGTCGAAAGCGCCGTTGCTGAAAAACACGAAGAGCTTTTTCTTTCCGTCATTTTCAGCCGCCTCTTTCTTGAGGTCTGCAAGGAGGTCCGTGTTTGAGGCGTACGCGAAGAGGCGCCCGCCGCAGCGCTCGGCCATGCGCTTCGTATTGATGCGCCTGTCTTCCGCGATTTTCTCCATGCCGTGTATCGCGCCGAGGTACGCTTTGTCGGCCTTTGCGAGCGCATCGGCGAACTCGTTTTCAAACGTGTTCGTCTTTGCGGTGTTGCTGCGAGGCTCGAACGCGGCGTGGATTTCAAAGCCCTTGTAGCGCTCGCGCAGGGCTTCAATGGTGAGGGCTATGGCCGTGGGATGGTGCGCGAAATCCTCGATTATCACAACGCCGTCGCGCTTCAGAAGAACCTGTTGGCGGCGCTTGACGCCCTTGAAGTTTTTAAGACAGTCCGTGTCCAAATCCAGCGGGTTTTCAATTCCGAGCGCCTTTGCAACTCCCGCAATGGCCATGGCCGCGTTGCGCGCGTTGTAGACGCCCGTCAGGTTCCACGATATTTTTTTTGACTTTCCCGCGCAGGAGAGCGTGAAGGATGACGAATTTTCATCCTGCGAGAAATCGGAAATCTTCAAATCCGCACCGTCGGCGAAGCCCACTTTCATGCGCTTTGTCCACGGCGTGTTTTCGAGGCTTGCCACGTTTTCGTCGTCCGCGTTCTCTATGATTACGCCATTCGGGGAGACTATCCTGCGCACGTGCGTGAAGGTTTTTTTTACGTCGTAGAGGTCCCTGAAAATGTCGGCGTGGTCGAACTCTATATTGTTGACGATGAGCACGTGCGGCTTGTAGTGGATGAACTTGCTGCGCTTGTCAAAAAACGCGCTGTCGTACTCGTCCCCCTCGATTACGAAGGGCGCGCTGTTGATGTCCCCGAGCTTTGAGCCTCCCTCCAAATCCTGCGGGACTCCGCCTATGAGCCAGCCCGCGTCCACTCCGTTTTTTTCGAGCAGGTATGCGGCGATTGACGTCGTCGTAGTTTTCCCGTGCGTGCCGCTCACCACTATGCTCTTCCTGTCCGCAATCAGCTTTTGGCTGATGATTTCCGGCAGGCTGCAGAATCTGTAGCGCGCGTTTGAGAGCACGAATTCCAACTCGGGGTTCATCCTGCTTATGGCGTTGCCCACCACGACGGTGTCGGGCGAAAAGTTCTCTATGTTCTCGGGCTTCCAGCCCTGGAGGCATTCCACGCCCGCGGAGGCGAGCGCGGACTTCATGGGCTCGTAAATGCCAGAGTCGCTCCCGCGCACATCGTGGCCGAGCTTCTTTAAAAGTATGGCGACGTTGCCCGTCGCCGTCCCGCATATTCCTATAAAATAAATCTTCATAAATTGCATTGCTGAATACTAAAAAATATTACGGGAAGAATTCCGCGTCATGCGTGCTGCCGCCGCAAAAAATCCCCCCTCAAAATCAGCCCTTCTTGCGTTCGGTGAGCGGCACCATCTTTCCGCGCCTGAACATGCTAAGCTGGCCGGAGCTCGACGAAACGACGAGCGCGATGCAGTCCGCCGCCAGCGATATTGCGTAGCCCGCCGCGTGGCGCGCGCCCAAGCCGCCCGGAAGCTGCAAATTAAAATCCGTAGTGTGTATGAGGCTCCCCGCGCTTTCAAGCACGCCGCTGCCGTCAATCACAAAGGCCCCGTCAATGATTGAAAACTCCTTTACGGTCTCGTCCATGAAGGGGTTGAGCACGTTGCGATCTTCCGGACTGTAGCCGTGGAAGGGGTTGAGTATCATCTGCTTTATGAAGGGGCGCACCTTCTCGATTTCGCCCACCACGAATATGCAGCCCACGGGCTTACCCTCGCGCCCCTCCACGGAAAGCTCCGTTGCGATATCTATGACGCGCTCTATGACTTCCGGCTTCACGCCCTCGGGCAGGAACTCCTTGGGGTGCGAGAAGAGGTTGGCGAACTCCGTTTCAAGGTCTATGAGCACGACGGTGTCGAGCATGTTCGAGTTGCGCATGCCGCCCACGCAGCAGAGCTTCTCGCGCGGCGAAAAAATCCCCTTGGTGAGCCCGACGATTATCGCGCTTTTTATCTGCGAGAGGCGCGACTCCGAAAAGACGCGTATGTTGACCGACGCGTGTATCGTGCTGCCGAAGTTCTCGGGGTTCTTCTCCGAAACCAGCACCACCTTGTAGCCCGTAAAATAGGGGTCAAGATTGAAGCCCTCAAGGAAGGTGTCGCCCAGCACTACGACCTTTTCGCAGCCTGCGCCGCGCGCGATTTTCTTGGCCTCCGAAAGGAAGAGCGTGTTTGTCTTATGCTGCTTCTTGTGCTTGTATTCGCCCGCCGAAAACGCCTTTAGTACGCGGGACCTGAAAGACTCAAAATCCGCAGAGGCGAAGATGGAGTTTATAGTCTCGTCATTCGCAAAAACTCTCGCTAGGCCCGCGAGCACGTTGAGGTATGAAGCCTCCTCCTCTCCGGCCAGGAGCATGAAGACAAGGCGCGTGTTTTTGTACTCCTTCGCCCCGTCAAAATTGAGGCCGCCCTCCTTGCAGCGGCCCACGGCGAAGATGTATTTGGACTTCATCTTCACGCGCGCGTGCGGCATGCAGATGCCGTTGTCCAAATAGGTTGAAATGTTGCGCTCCCTCGCGATGAGCTCCTTGAGCGCCTCCGCGCGAGCCTTCTTTGAAAGGATTTTTTCCGACACGCTGTCCAAAAGAAGGGAGAGCGCTTCGGTAAAATCTGAAGTGTCTAGGTCTATTATTCTGGATTTGGCGAGGAAACGGTCTAGGCGCATCGGGGTTTTGTGTCTGGACTAGTTTGACTTTGGCAGCCCCCAGTCAAGCGCGCCCTTCCTTATCTCGTAAAGGAGGCCGACGCAGAGCAGGGCTATGAAAAACATCACGGGAATGATTATGGGCAGGGAATTCATGACGAATTCCGAATAGGCGAGCGCGAAGGGTATCATGAAGACCACTTCGATGTCGAACACCACGAATAGCATGGCCACGACGTAGAACTTCACGCCGAAGCGCGGGTGCGGGTTGCCCACAGGCTCCATCCCGCATTCGTAGGCGGAATCCTTAAGCCTGTTCTTTGCCGACCTCTGCCCGAATATGTGGCTGGCTATGATGACTATTGCGCCTATCGCGGCCGCCGCGATAAGTTGAACCAGCACGGGAAAATATGCGCTCTCTTCCATTTGCGCGACAATCTCAAAATCGCCCCGCCAATGCAATAAAATTTTTGAGAAAACGGCTCATTCGGGTGCGTCGGGTGCGGTTTTTAGCAATTATCACACTAATGCGAAAAGTGTTGACCGCCACTTTTTTTTATCGGAACATTTGTGCCATACAAACACAAAAAAGGCTGACTCCTATGAACGCAAAAAATGTTTTATTTGCCGGAATTCTCTCAATCGGGATGGGCGCGTATGCGGCGATTGACCCTGCCACCTACGTTGCGCCGAAGGAGGGCGTGTATTACTACACAGCCAATCCGTCCATGAACCAGCCGGCCGGCGCGGATGGCAGGTGGTCGGTGTGGGACGCCGGCACGGAGGCTTACGTCGAAAAGGCCTGGAATGACATCAAGGAGAATTTCTCTAACGGCACGGCCATAATAGATAGAAAGCCGGGAGACACCACCGTGCAGCAGAACTCCATAGGCGCCATGAAGCTTGACACCTTCATAAACACGGGCGCCGCTGAATGGCACTGGTACTTTTCGGCCAGCGACTACACCCTTGAAGTGAAAGACCTCCTTCAGTTTGGCGACGCCACGGTGCTGAGGCTGAGAAATTCCAGCGGGGCCAAAAACACCACATTCAAATCCACGGGGAAGGTAAGCCTTCTGACCGGCGCCATGTATTTCGGCAAGACCACTAACGACCTGGCGGTTGTCAACACAAGCACGGGTTTGAGCAATTTCTACGCAAACGACGTGGAAATTGCCGCGGCGGACACGGTTTTGGGCATACAGGCCGTGGGCGTAGTGGACATCAAGAACCTCAAGTTTGACGCGCCTTCGGTTGCGGGAAAAACTTCGACATTCACCGTCTTGGGCGGTTCGCAGGCGGCTACGACGGGTTACCCCGACATAAAAATAGGCACGCTTGAAGTGGCGTCTTCCGAGGGCGTCGCCGCCACGCTCGGCATATCGGCGGGCAAGGCCAAGAGCGTTATTATCGACGAAATAAAGCTCTCAGCGCTCACCAATACAACTTCCACTTCCAAGATAATCTTCTATACCGACAACTATGCCGTGGGGCCGGATACCGAAAACCCGGAGACGGGCGCAACGGGCTTGAACATAAAGAAAATCACCGTTACGGACGCGGGCTATTCCGAACTCGTATTCTCATCCGCAACGAACACCACGCCGAAAGTGGGCGAAATAGCCTTTGGCGTGGCGGCAATCGCGCCGAACCCTGAAGTGCCGGAAGACCCGGGTACCCCCGCCGTCCTCAGCACTGCGGATTCAAATTTGAGGCTTCTGGGTTCCGGCACGGGAGCAACCGTGATGGCGCAAAAAATCACGATGGTCGCGGGCAGCAAGGGCCTCATCACCCTGGGCAACAGCGCCACAAACAAGACTTCGCTGAGCGTTAACGACATCATACTCGTGGGCGACGGTGTCGACGCGGCCAACACGCTTCTGAGCGTTCAGACAACAACAAAGCAGAGCACCTTCTCAAGCCTGATTGCCGCCGAAAGGGTGGACCTTTCCGAAAAGGTAACCTTCAACATAGGCACTTCGGGAACGCACCTGCTCGCGTTCAACCATTATGACCTCAAGGTGGGCACCGGCTCCCAGATGACGGTCTATGCCGACAAGGTTGACGGCGGCTCCGACCAAAAGGTGACGGTGTCCGGCGGCTCCACTTTGAACTACGGCACGGGCACGGGCACCGGTGCGTACCTTACGGAAGTGAAGCTCCACGACATCGACGTTTTAGGGGCGTCAAAGCTGAACATTTTCACGGCCAACGCGGTAATTTCCGGAACGATTGACGCTTCGGGCGCGGGCACTGCAGTCGTCCTCGGCGCGGGAACCACTGCGGCCCCCACGCTTGACTCCAAATACCACCTGAAGGTTGACACCGTGAACCTTTCCGACGGCGCAAGCCTGACGTCCAGAAGGGTGGGCGGCAATACGACTACGCCTTCGCATTACTTCAAAGATTTCAATATAAAGAGCAACGTGGCCGCCGGCACAACGACCACCGCAATGCTCGGCTCGTCGAGCGACTACCGCTACAGCGTGAACGACCTCCACATAGAAAACCTGAACTTCAAGGCCAGTTCGGCCGCCGACGCGGGCAAGGCGCAGGTGACAATCCACGTCTCCGGTTCC
>JAVBSZ010000210.1:0-19330 GCA_031556415.1 Opitutales bacterium
ATATTACCCGACGCTCTCGCTCACGGCCGACGTGCACCGCGCAAAGACGCGCAACGCGGGCATAGGCGGCACGCCGACTGTCGGCTCATATTACGAAACGGGCTACGGCCCGGGCCTCCAGCTTTCCTGGATGCTTTACGATTTCGGCAAGCGCGAGGCCCTCGTGGGGCAGGCCAAGGAGCAGCTCATCGCCGCGAATTTTGACTTCAACCAGGCGCTGCAGGATGTGGCGCTTCAGGTGAACATGGCCTACTACGGGCTTTACGAGGCGATGGGCGCCGTCAAGGCCTCCATGTCAACCCTTGAAGACGCGCAGACAACGTACAAATCCGCAAAGACGCGCTTTGACGAGGGCGTGGGAAACAAGCAGGACATGCTCATGGCTCTCGCCAGCCTCAAGAATGCGGAATACGCCGTTGAGAAGGACACCGCCTTCGTCCAGCAGCAGCGCGCGAACCTAGCAAAAGTTCTTGGCATCAGGGTGAGCGAAAAGCTCAAAATCTGGGACGATATCGTCCTGCCCGTCAGCGAAGAGGCCAAGAAGCAGATTGAAACCATCCTTGCCGACGCCCTTAAAAACAGGCAGGACATCCTCGCCGCTTATGCGAATATGCGCGCTTATGAAAACCTCGAGGAGGCCGCAAAACGCAGCTTCCTGCCAACAATCAGCGCCTACGGAAATGCAACGTGGACTGAATATTCCCGCGACGTCGCCGGCAACCCCTCTTACAGGTACGCAATAGGCCTGGGCCTAAGCTGGGACCTTTTTGACGCCTTCACCCGCCAGTACGAAGTCATCGGCGCAAACGCCATGAAGCGCGCGCAGGCGCAGAAGCTCAAGGAGTCCGAAATCTCCGTGATTTCCGACGTGTGGACCTACTATCACGCCTACATCAGCTCGCTTAAGCAGGTTGAAAGCACCGCCGCCGCGGTTGAAGCCAACCAGCAGGCCTTCGACGCCGTCAAAGTCGGCTACGACAACGGCGTCAATTCGCTGACGGACTTCCTCACCGCGCAGTCAAACCTCGCCGTCGCCCGCCAGCAGGACGTTACCGCCAAGGCCTATCTTTCCATGTCGGTTGCGCAGCTGGCGCACGCCACCGGTGCCCTCCTTTTACTTAACTAATCTGACGGACGCTTTTGGCGCGGAAGTTCGTTGCTTCAAAAAACTCACAGTAGTCATGTACTTCATGTACGCTCCTACCGTGAGTTTTTTTTCGCGCCTGCTTCCGCATCCAAAATCACCGCGTCAGATTAGCTAAGTCATGAAATGAGTTTTTTGGCAAACGCTTTGGGCGCCTAGTTCCGTTTGCTTCGCGCGCGCGACTGCTCACGTACGGTCTGAGTACGCTACGCATCCGCGCGCGCTTGCAAGCCTCGTTCTTCATCCAAAATCCCTGCCGCCAAATCGGTTGAGTTTTCTTTGGGGAACACTTTTCGCGCCTCGCTATGCATCCCAAATCATTGCGCCAAATCAATCAAGCAATTGAAGCACTGCACAAAAAATCGCAGTGCCAGATTAGGTAAGCGGTCGCGCCTGGCGGCGCGAAAATAAAATCTTCTCAAGAATCGCCGCCGTGTTTGAAACTTGACTTGCGCGGGGGCTTTGGAAAAAGTTGCGCCCTACGGATATGAAAAAGCTTTCGAGATATTTTGTCTATGTGCGCCCGAACCTGCCGCAGCTTATAACGGCGCTGATATGCGGTGTCTTCTTCGGCATATCCAGCGGTTTCGGCATGCCCGTGATATTCGACAAGGTTCTCAGGGAAATCTTTCTGATGGAGGGCGAGCAGAGCGTTTATTTCATAGCGGGCGTCGCGCTACTGCTTCCGGGTGTGTTTGCAATCCGCGCAGTTTTCGGCTATGCGAGCTCATTTCTAATGATATTCATTTCATTGGAGGTTCTGCGCAGGCTCAAGCAGGAGATATTTACGAAGGTGCAGAACTACCCCATGGCCTTCTTCGACAAGTTCACCACCGGAGACCTGATGATACGTCTCAACGGGGACACCGCGCAGGTGCAATCCGTTCTCATTACCTTTTCGTCGGAAATATTCAGGCAGCCGCTTCAGGTCGTGGGCGCGATAAGCTTCCTCGCCTACCTTTGCGTGACGAAGGGAGAGGTCGTATTCCTACTGATATTCTTTGCGGCCGTTCCCTTTTGCATACTTCCGGTGCAGACCCTGCGCAAACGCCTTAAAAGGCACGCCGGCAAATCGCAGGTGGAATTGAGCAGCATGACGCAGATGCTCAGCGAGAACCTCGACGCCGTCCACGAGGTGCGCACCTTCAACCTTCAGGAAGGCCAATCGGAAAAATTCAACGAATCTAACAGGCTGTTCCGCAAGCTGAGCATGAAGGTTTCAAAGTACGAGCTCATCCAGCAGCCCTTCATGGAGACGATGTCGGCGGTCATGATAGCCGTCACCTTCGTATACGCGTATTACAAGAACATAGACTTCGCCACCTTTTCGGCCATAGGCATTGCGCTCTACTTCACCATAGACCCCATCAAGCGCATCCTCAGGATGTGGTCGGACCTTGTTAAGTCCGCCCCGCTCATGGACAGGATAAACGAGATTCTGGACTATGAAACCAGCGTTCCGGAACCCGCAAACCCCGTCAAGATAGACGGCGTAAAGGGGACGCTGAGCTTTGAAAACGTCAGTTTCTCCTACAAGGACAAACCCGCGCTTAAAAACGCAACCATCACAATCCCCGCGGGTACCAGCTGCGCGCTCGTCGGCGAAAGCGGCGCGGGCAAGAGCACCTTCGCAAAACTCGCCATGCGCCTTTACGACCCGAATTCCGGCTGCGTCAAGATGGACGGCATATCGCTCAAGGATTTTGCAAAGAAGGATTTTGCCGCGCACCTGGGCAGCGTGCCTCAGTACCCCGTGCTTTTTAACGACACCATTTACAACAACATCGCCCTCGGCAAGGAAGGCGCTACAAAAGATGAGATAGAGGCCGCCGCCAAGGCCGCCTACGCCCACGCTTTCATTACGGAGCTTGAGGACGGTTATGACACGGTCGTCGGCGAGCGCGGAGACAGGCTCTCCGGAGGGCAGAAGCAGCGCATAGCGCTCGCCCGCGTCTTCCTCAAAAACCCGCCCTTCATAGTTCTGGACGAGGCCACAAGCGCGCTAGACGTCAAGAGCGAGGAAAGCATACAGCAGGCCATAGACGGCCTCATGCAAGACCGGACCATGCTCATAATAGCCCACCGCTTCAGTACCATCAGAAACGTGCAGAAGATAATAGTATTCCACGACGGCGAGATCGCGGACTTCGGCACGCATGAAGAGCTGATGGGGCGCTGTCAGCACTACCGGAATCTTTACGAGCGGCAGATGTCGAGGGTGGACTCGTAATTTCCTGCCTCAAAGTTGTTTGTACTTGACTTGGAATTGCGCAGGTCTATCACGGCGGATATATTATTGCGCTACTTATGCATATATTCACCGGCGAATTCTTCCACTACATTAACGAATGCCTGTTCTTTGTCGGAATGGTGCTGTTTTTCTTCTGCGCTTCGGAGGCGGCCTTTCTGTACGGCCGGCGCGTTGCCGCAAGGCGGCATAGCGACTACAGCGCGCAGGCGTCCGCCTTCGGCGGCACGCTTCTGGGGCTTCTGGCGCTTCTTCTGGGCTTCGCATTCTCCATGGCCATAGGCCGTTTTGACACGCGCAAGGAGCTGCTGCTCGAGGAAATCAACGACATCCAGACAACCTACCTGCGCGCCGACCTGCTTCCCGCAAAGAACGCGGCCAAGGTGAAGGAGCTATTCGCCGATTACACGCAGCTGCGTTTGGACTACTACCAGAACGGCGTCCTCGCCGTCGATATGCACGGCAACGTCTCCAAGACGGAAGCCATGCAGAAGCTCATCTGGAACGAGGTTGTGGACGCCTTTGACTTTGTGAACAGAAACCCCAACGAGGGCTACGGCGCGGCGCAGCTGACGCTCGTTACGGGCGCAATCAACGCCACGTTTGACGACCAGACCAAGCGCATGGTCTCGCGCAACGACCACATTCCGGAAGCCATACTCTGGCTCCTGATATTCGTGGCCGCCATGGCCATGAGCACGAGCGCCTACGCGCTGGGCTTCAAGGAGACGCGCCTCTTCCTTCCGCGCCTCGTGCTGATATTCGTTGTCTCCAGCGTGCTGAGCATCATACTGGACCTCGACAGGCCCACGCGCGGCCTCATACAGATAAGCCAGAGCGACATGGCAACCCTGCACGAGAATATCGTCAAGGACATCCAAAGCACGCAGGCGGCGGCCAAAAAATAAAAGAACCTTTATCTGAATAAAAAAGAACGCGGATTTTTCCGCGTTCTTTTTTTGTTTTTGGAAACGTGTACTTGAAACGCTTATTGGTTTTGAACTTTGCGCGCAATCATATCCTCTGACGCGCCCAAGTTCTCAAACGTTTCGCCGTTGGAGGTGTCCGCACTTACCGTTTTTATATGCAGCTTGCTAACCGGAATTTCAACGAAAAAAGTTTTATCGGTGCGCCTGTCTGTTTTCCGCTTCTGCGCGTAAATTATGAAGACGTCTCCAACCTTCACTCCCGCGTTCGCGCCGCAGCTGATTGTTGCGAGGCCTCCCGTTATATCCAGCACTATGGGCGGAAAGAGGCTTTCGCTCGCGGTATTGGCTATGGTGTCGGCCATCTTTTTTGCGACGCTGTTTATGACGGCGTCGTTAAGGTTTCCGTTGACAAGCTTGAAGTTCTCCTGGTCGCTCATCACGCGCTCCTCTATCACGACGTTCGGCGCGGAGATTATGCTCCCCGTTGTTGCGTCCGTGATTTCGGCAACGGCGCCCATGCGGATGATGCGCACCTCAACATTCCTTTCAAGCTTCGTGAAATTCGCCTTCTCCACGTAGTCCTGAAAATCCGTCACGGAAAGCGAGAAGACGTACTTGCCCTTGGCGAGCTTGCCCAGCTGCGCGTTGCCGTCATTCACGTCCGCATTGCCGCTGTCGGCCAAAGACTGCTCCTTGATGACGGCGTCAAGATTCTTTCTTGAGAGCATGTTGAAAACCCCCGAAGATGCGAAGGAGGAATTCAGGTTGGCTTCCATGCTTTGAAGCACGCGCTGGACCACCTGTTCGCGCCCTTCGCCCTTGAGTTTCTGCAAAAGGGCGGGGGATACAACCTTTGCGTTTTTCACGCTCCCGCCCGCGAGGCCCGCGCCCATGCCGCCTTCCGCGAAGGAGTAGCTGCTGCGCAGGGTGTAAGTGGTGTTGACCGTGGAGACATTGCCGTCGCTGAATTTTTTGACCTCAACGCCGAGGCCGGAAATCGACACGGTCATTTTACTACGCTACGCACCCTGGCGCGCTTCGCAATGCTCGTTCTCCATCCAAAATCATTATATCAAGACAAACATCGTTGTTTGGAGGCGTTTTTGGCGCGGAAGTTCGTTGCAAAAAAATGCAAGACTGGTTATGTACTATTCGCACACTCCACCCTCTGCATTTTTTTGCGTCCGAATTTCTCATCCAAACCCCGTTGCGTTAAAATTGACTGGCAAGATTTTTCGCGTCGTACGGCTTTGCTGCAAAATTTCTAAAATCCGCTATTTCTTCTGGATTTGTTTTGCTATGACTTCGTCGGCGTTCTTCATGTTGACGTCGAGGGTTGACGAGGGCTCAGGTTTCAGTACCTGGCGCGTGATTTTCATTATTTCGGGGCATTCGCTCGCGCGGCCGGCCTTCAGGAGCGTGTTGAGGATGTCTATGGTCAGGTAGGAATACGCCATAGTGCCGTCCTTCTTGAACGAATTGAGCAGGCTCTTGTACGACAGGGCCAGCGCCTTTGCGTCGCCGGACTTGATTTCCATGAGCAGTTCTCTCTTTGCAAAATCCATGGCGATGTCGGGGCGGCTCTGGCGCGTCTTTGTGATGATGCTCGTTGTCTGCCGTCTGGCCCCTTCCGTATCGCCGGCGGCGAGGAGCCTTTCCATGAGGGCGCTTCTGTACTGAGCGTCCAAATCCGGATATTTTGAAAAGCTCCTTATGGCGCGGGCGTAAATTTCGTCTATGTCCTTGGGCTTCCTGTCGCGCTTTTCGGCAGCGGCAATCAGCACGTTCCAGGAGTCCGAATTCCTGTCGTCGAGCTTGATTGCGGCCTCGGCGGCGGTCTCCGCCCTTTCGAAATTTCCGTCTTCAAGGAATTTTTTGGCGAAACGCGTGTGGTGCACGTTGTCCTGGTATTTTGCAGAGCCGCGGAAATTCTCGCGCAGGTTTTCAAGCGCGTGGCAGGTGGCGGTTTTCCACGTCTGCGGGTCCACCGTTTTCCCCGTGACAAAGCGCGAGGCCTCGTAGCGGCCCACGTCAAAATTCCACGAGCCCCTGCGCGGCATGTAGGCCGCCCACGCGTGGAAGCCGTCCGCGCCTGCGCCGGAGAGTATGAAGGCGGGAACGCCGCGCGCCTTTGCAACTTCCGTGGTGTAATAGGCCTGGTCCGTGCAGATGCCCATGGCGCCCTTGATTGTCTTCAGGCGGTAGTCGGCCTTTCCCCAGTCGTACGCCTTGCGCTCAATGCGCGCGTGGTCGTATTCCACGGACGCGTAAAGCTTGGGGATGTTCTGCAGGTTTGTGGAGGCGCTTTTCTGCGCCCATTCCTTGTCTTCCGCCGTGCTGGGGCTTGCTACGAAAAATTTTATCTCCTCGGCGGAAAGTTTTTCCGTCTGCAGCAGGAGCCTACCCCTTTTGCGGAAGTCTGCCCACATTTTGAAGGCGTCAAGGGGGTCGGGCAGGGTGCGCGGAAGAAGCTCTTCGGAGACCTGGTGGTGCGGCCACGTCTTCGGCGGAGGAGTGTCGAACACTATCGCTATGGCCACGGCGAGGCTGGTGTATGCGGCGAAGTCCTCCGGAGAGTGCCGCCAGATTTTTTCCAGTATAGAAAAGGCTCGCCCATTGTCATCTTCCGGTTTGAGGATGAGAATGAGCTCTTCAAGCGCGGGTGTGTTGGAGAGGAAGAATTCTTTGAGCTCCGCCGGCCACGTCTTTCCGTGTTCATCCAGAAGTGCCAGGTAGTCCGCGTAAAGCAGGCTGACCGCCGCCGGCTTAAGCTGGTTGGCTGAATAGTTTTTGACGGCGTCCTCCCTGAACTTCTCCCGCGCCTGGGCGACGGCAGCTTCGTCCTTCGCGAAAAATTCCTTTGCGGCCTTGTCGTCAAAAGAACCTTTCAATGACGACTCCTGCGCGCTCATAAAAAACGGCAGGCAGGCCAGTATTGATAATGTGAGCTTGCGCATGAGTATGTGTGAAAAACTTATACGAGCGTAAGCCTGCCGCGCTCACTCTTCAAGTCTAATAAGCTCGTTTGCGCCGCTCACGCTTTTCATAAGCCATTTCAGCAGGAGCTCGTCAGCCTCCGCTTTTGGGAGTTTCCATTCTGCGGAGTGCGCGCGCATGCGCGCGGATAGGTCTTTGAGGCATATAGCCGAAAACACCGAAAGGTTCAGGCTTTGCGAAAAGCCCAGCATGGGGAGGGAGAAATATTCGTCGGCCATGTCGTGCGCCTTCAGGCTGAGGCCCGTGAGTTCCGTTCCTATCATCAGCGCCAGCGGTTTATCAACGGGGATTTCCTCAAGCGGCTTTGCGTCCTCGCGCAGCGTTGCGGCGGCGAGGGTGTAGCCGCGCGCTTTAAGGCCGCGCAGCGCCTTTTCAACATTTTTATTGCCGGCGGACGTGAGCTCTTTTGTCTTGGGAATGCCTCGCTTTTCGCCGCGCGCCTCCTTGCTGGTGTGGCGGTGAATGTCCAGCCACTTTGATACGCCCAAATCCACCTGCGGGCTGACGTCGAGCAGGTATCTGCTTTCTATCACATGGACGTCCTGCAAGCCGAAGGCGTCGCAACTGCGCATGACGGCGGCGGCGTTGTGCGGCTGGAAGACGTCTTCGAGTACGAGCGTTAGGCGGCGCGTGCGGTTTGAGAGCGCGTGCGTGAACCTCCCGCGCCGCTCGGGCGTCAGGCGTTCCATGAGGATTTCAATCTTCCGCTGTGTGTCCGTCTCACTCATGGTTTGGGCGCGCGCAGAGCTCCGCAAAGGGCTCGTCCGCGAGTTTCTTTTCGGCGTTTCCGTTGTTCACAAGGTGCTTGTCGCAAATTTTCAAAAGCGAGTCAATGTCTGGCGCGGCGCGCATTTCAAGCAGGAACGCTCCCTCGGGGTCCACCGACGTGGCTATGAAGTTGATGAATTTTTTAAGCCGTCCGGGGAGGTTTTTAACCTTCGGCGAATACTTGAGGGAGTTGGCCTGTATTGCGTCTATGTATGCGCGCGCGTCGGCCCTTGTGGGGCGGAAGATTTCCGCGTCGCCTTTGCCTTCCGCGAGCGCCTCGCGCAGCTGCCGGAATATCCAGGGGTTTCTCATGGCGCTTCTGCCCACCATGAGGCCCGCGCAGGAAGTTTCATCCAGGATCTTTTTCGCGCTTGCAACGCTTGTGATGTCTCCGTTGGCGACGAGGGGCGTAGTGCCCGCAAGTTCCACCGCGCGCCTTGTGAAAGAATGGTCCGCGCTCGGCCTGTAAAGCTGCTTCACCGTGCGCGCGTGCAGTGTGATGAAGTCCGCGCCGCTGTCGCGCACTGCCTTAATCAGCGTGTCAAAGCTTGACGCGTCGTCAAAGCCGAGGCGCATTTTCGCGCTCAGAACGCCGTCCCAGTTTCTGCGCATCACGGAGAGTATCTCCGCAATTTTCTTAGGGTCTTTAAGGAGAGCGCCGCCGACGTTCTTTTTGTAGACTTTCGGTGCCGGGCAGCCCAGGTTCAAGTCGAGATATTTTATGCGCGGGTGCGCCTTCGCCATCTCTATTGTGCGCGCGATGTAGCCCGCATCTTCGCCTATAATCTGGAAGCAGACGGGGGCGCCCAGGCTTTCGTCGAGCAGCGGCTCAAGTATGCGGTCTTCGAGAATAGTGTACTGGTGCACGCGCAGGTATTCCGTGACGAAGACGTCGGGGGGGCCGAAGCCCGATACGGTGCGCATGAAATTCATGTCCGTCACATCCTGCATGGGCGCAAGGAAAGTGGGCGCGTGGCCCGATGAAAAAAACGGCGCCTTCACTTTTCTATTTCGCTGATTTTCTTCCACACTTCGGAGGCGTCCTGCACTTTTTCAAGCACGCTTTTTGCGACGTATATGGGTGCGTCGGCGCGCAGGGCCAGTGAAAAGGAGTCGCTCGGCCTTGCGTCGAGCTCGGCGATTTTTGACGAGCCTTCCGCGTCCGAAACCAGAGTGAGGCGCGCGTAGAAAATCCCGCCGCCCGTGTGGTAAACGAGGACGTCCCTTATGCGGTAGCCGAGCGCGTCTATCATGTATTTTGCGAGCTCGTGCGTGAGGGGGCGTTCCGACTTTTCCTTTTTGATTGCGCGCTCAACCGCGCCTCCGCCGGCCTTGTCCATGTATATCACGAAGGTCTTGGACGGGCATTTGACAAACGTCGCATGTCCGAACGGAGAGGGGCAGACGCCCGCGATTTCTGCTTGCTCAATTTCCACTCGAAAAATCTTGGTTATAAGTTTCTACTTTTTCTCAAACCTTGCCGCGAAGCCGCCGCCGTTCGCCATTTTGATTTTCATGGCGTCTCCCTTTTTGACGGTCACTGTTTCAATCTTGTAGTCGGTTGCAAGGCGGTTTGAGTTCTGCGTGTCGCGCAGTATAGTGGCGTTGAAGGACTCGCCCGCGGGGAGGAAGTCGAGTTTTATTTCCACTTCGCGGCCCTCGTTGCCCGCCATTGCGCCCACGTACCAGACGTCCCCGCTGCGCTTTGCGAGCACGGCGTATTTGCCGAGTTCGGCGGCAAGCGGAATAGTGTCGTCCCACACAGTGGGGCAGTCCGCTATGAACTTTGTGAAGTCCGGGGACTTTTCATATAGCGTGGGGGAGTCGCAAAGCATCTGAAGCGGCGCGAAGAAGAGGACGTACATTGCGCCCTGGTGCGCGCGCGTTCCGCGCGTCATGGTCATGGTGCTCGACTTTGCGAACTCGTCGCCGTCCCACTTTGAATAAAGCACATTGCGCATGGCTCCGGGCGTGTAGTCCATGGGCCCCGCAATCAGGCGGGTAAAGAGCAGGTCAAGGTCGTGGTTGGGCGTCATGTCCTTTTCGAACTTGTTGAACTCGTTTCCGCGCACGCCTTCAAAGTTGACGACGTTGGGCCAGGTGCGGTAGAGGCCGGCGGGTTTGGGGCAGCCGTGATAGTCCACCATCAGCTTGAATTCGGCGGCGAGCTCGGCGGTGCTTTCGAAGAAGTCTATCGCCATCTGGTCGTCGCGGTCTGTGAAGTCTATCTTCAAACCGACCACGCCCCATTTTGAGAAGCGCTCGAAGGCGGCGCGCGCCTTCGCCTTGTCGTTAAGCGGGCGGGCGGTTGACCACATGAGGCACTTGACGCCCTTTGAGGAGGCGTACTTGATTATCCGCTCAACGTCCAATACCGGAGTTCCGGAATCCACCTCATCATATTTTTCAAGCCAGCCCGCGTCAAAAAGCAGGTAGGGGATTTTGAATTTGGCGGCGAAATCTATATAGTACTTGTAGGTTTCCACGTTCACCCCCGAGACGAAATCAACGCCTTCCAGGTTCCAGTTGTTCCACCATTCCCAGACGCAGTTGCCGGGCTTTATCCACGAGGGGTCTTTGATTTTTGACTCGCGTGAGAGCCGGTAGACTATGGTGCTGTCCGTCAGAAGCCTGTCCTCCCTTGCCACGATGAAGGCGCGCCACGGCGTGGGTTCCGCGGAATCCCTGACGGCGATGAAGTCTGCAGGCTCTTTGACGAGCAGGAAAATGTCCTTCTCATAAAGCTCCTTGGGGTAGGGCGCGAAAATCGCGCGCGGGCTTTTTGCGTCTTTGGGGTAGTGCAGGAGCATCTGCGGGTAGTTGTAGACGTCGGCGTCTGTAATGGCGATTTTCGCGCCCGCGGCCTGTATCACGATGGGGAGGGAAACCATCTTGTGTGCCGGCATCTTTGAAAGCGCCTCCTTTTTATAGGTGGCCTCGAAAGACGAGTTGAAACCCTTGATAGGGTGCATGACGGCCATTGCGGAATCGTCAAAGGGGAGCGTGAGCAGTTCGTCAAATATCTTGATTTCGCCCTGCGTGCGCGGGGAGAAACGGTACGCGACGGCGTCGTCATAAGCCCTGAATATCAGGGCGAAATTGTCGAACTCCACCGTGATTTCGTTGAAGTTGTCCCTGATTTTTGAATGCGTGCCCCAGACTGTGTTGAGAGTCTTGTCAACATTGCGGGAGAGGCAGCCCTTGGCTTTTGAATTCTCACCGAAGGCTCCCTTGTCCGTCTTCAGGGCTATGCGGCAGTCTTCGACGAGCTGTGTGCCGTCTGAAAATATGGAGAAGGCCAGTTCGCCGTCGGTTTTGACGACCACGCGCAGCCTGCCGTCCGGCGAGGCCACGTCAAAATCCGCCGCGCGGGTATGGGCGGCGCAGAAAACCGCGAGCGCGGAGAGTATGGAAATAATGCCTTTCGTCTTCATAAGTCTGAAATCTGCCCGCAATTTTTGCCTGTGTCAACAATTCGCATACGGAAAGGCCCTTCAAAAAATGCTTGAAAGCCCGCGCGTTTGCGCCGATATTTAAACCCCTCAAATGGACGATTTTTCTTTCGACAGTTTTAACGAATTTTTCCCGGACGACTCAAACGAGCTCAAATGGTCCGAGCGCGACTGGGTGAAATACGTGCGCAAGAGCGACTCCGAAATAAGCCGTTTCGCCTCCGCCTATTCCATAAACAGGGCTGCGGGGAAGTCCCTTGAAGATATCGCGCTGATGACGGGCTGGCCCATAAACCAGGGCGAGGAGGAACCTTACGGCTCGCAGGACGACTCCGAGGATGCCGAATTTTCTTATGAGCCGTGGACGCTTTTAAACCACCCCATTTTCATAATATCCAAGGCGCTCTTCAAGTGCATGGACGAGCACATGGGGCGTCTTCTGGACGAGGCGCCTCTCTCCACGCATGAAACCTGGGCCCTTGCAAAATCCATTTCCGAAGCCACAAACTTCGTCTCACTCGCCGTCAATTCCACGGACCTGGGCGAGGACGCCCTCGCGCGCTGCCATTACAAAATGGGCGCGGCCGCCTTCAACACGCTGCTGGCAAAGGTCAACTCAATACCCGCCCCAAAAAGCAAGGAGGGGGATGAGCGCCTTGTGCGCGTCAGAAACATAATTTTCGACCTGCGCCAGCTCTGCCTGAATCTGTCGGACAATTCCGTGTCCGACAGGCAGGGCTGACATTAAGCCATGAAAAAAATTTCCATAATCAAAGCCTGTCTTCTGGGCGCAATCATACTTTCAGGCTCCGCCGCGTTCGGCGAGGCTCCGGCGGCTCCGGCCTTGCCGCAGTCAAACGGCCTGCATGCGGTTATGCTCGGGCATCTTGACATGCGCAGCGCAAAAATCTGGGTCGCGCTCAAGGAGGGTTCCGCAGCCTCTTTGGAATGTTTTGAAGGCGAGGCAAAGACGCCCATCTTCGTGAAAAGGCTGAAGGCCGCGGATGAGCCGCTTTACACGGCCATTGAAATAGGCTTCCTCAAGCCCAACACGGAATACAGGTACGTTTTCACGCGCGGCGCGGACGATGACGCAATAAGGGGCTCTTTCACGACCCTTGAAGATTATCCGGAGCGCAAGATTCCGCCGGACTTCGAGGTGGCCTTCCTCGGCGAATGCTATGACAACGAGAAGCTGCTGGACCCGCCCTTCAGAACCCCGGGCGGGGATTATGAAATCTTCTCCACCATACTTTCATCAAAGCCGCGCGCGGCCGTCTGGGTTGGCGGAGCCACAGTCCTCAGGAATGCGGATTTGGGCGCGCGCGCCGGCTACTTTGCGCGCTACGCAAACGCCAGAAATCAGAAGGAGGTGCAGGCCCTTCTGCGCGGCATTCCCAATTACGGAGTGATGGCGATTTCGTCCTTCGGCGCGGCTGATGCCGACAAGGGCTGGGCCCTCAAAAACGACGCGCTCGACGCCTTCAAAACCTTCTGGGCCAACCCTAATTACGGGGCCTCAAATCTTGAAGGCGCTGCCACGCATTTCAGGGTGAATGACGCGGAGTTTTTCGTGCTGGACGACTGCACGTACAGGAACAACCTTGACTATCTCACCGAAAGAAACGCGCGCCTCGGCCCCGAGCAGATACTCTGGCTTAAGCGCGCGCTGACGGCGTCGAAGGCGACGTTCAAAATAATCGTAGTCAACAGCTCCCTTGCAAACCCCGTTGAAACGCCGGACAACCTCGCCATAGCCAAGGCGGAGCGCACGGAGGTTTTGGATTTTCTCACAACATGCAAGATAAGCGGAGTCATCGTCGTTTCCGCAAACAAGCCGTATTCGGAGCTCACCAAACTCGTGCGCGCGGGCGCTTACGACCTTTACGACGTCAGCGTAGGCGCAACCACGGGGCGTACCGCGAAGGAGGCCAACCAGCTCAACTATTTCAAGGTTCCGGGCAGCACTTTCTTCCAGAGGACTTTTGTAAAGATGGTATTTGACGGCCCCGAAAACGACAGGCGCGCGACGATATCAATCTGCGACGCCAAGGGCAAAATCTTGTTTAAACAGCCCATATCGCACTCTTCCCTTAAGTAGCGCACGCTTATGGCATCCTCCGTCAAGCCCGCCGCAAAGGCGGAAAATTTCTGGCTCAATCTGGGTTTCAACATCGCCGCTCCCACGCTGATGCTGATGTACGGCAAAAAGGCCTTTCTGCGCCTCGGCGTTTTTTCGGAGTCTTTTGAGTACTCCACGCAGGCGGTCTTCGTCCTCGCGCTGCTCTTCCCCATCTGCTACGGCGTCTATGATTTGATCAAGCGCGGCAAATGGAACCTCTTTTCAATAATAGGCGTAATCAGCGTGCTGCTGACGGGAGGCATAGGCCTCATGGAGCTTTCCAAAAAATGGATGGTTGTGAAGGAAACCGCCGTGCCGCTCGCTCTCGGCGTTGCGGTTCTCTGCACGCTGCGCACAAAACGCCCGCTCATAAAGCTCCTAATAATGAACGACAGCGTTCTGGACGTCGCCAAAATCGAGGGGGCGCTTGCGCAGCGCGGAACGAAGGACGATTTTGACGCGCGCCTCAAAAGCGCAACCTACCTTGTCGCGGCGTCCTTTCTTTTGAGCGCGGTTTTGAATTTCCTGCTCGCCTCGTACATTTTCCAAAGCCCCGCGGGCACTGACGAATTCAACGCGGAAGTTGGGCGCATGACGGCGCTTTCGTACCCCGTGATAGTCCTGCCCACGATGGCCATCATGATATACGCGATGTTCAAAATTTTCGGCGCGGTGAAGGAATGCGCCGGGCTTTCGCTTGAGGAGGCCATGGCCGAACACCTGCGCGACAAGGCGAAATAATTTGCTTGCAGGCCCTTTTAACAAGTCTAAATTCCCAACCCATTATGACAAAAAACTATGTGTTCTCATCGGAGTCGGTAGGCGAAGGCCATCCCGACAAAGTTGCCGACTATATCTCGGACAGCATACTCGACGCCTGCCTCTCGCAGGACAAATTCAGCCGCGTGGCCTGCGAAACGCTCGTTAAGAGCAACTGCGTGGTCGTCGCCGGTGAAATCACCACGAAGGCGAAGTTCGACTATGAAAAGATAGTGCGCCAGGCCATCAAGGAAATCGGCTACCTGAATGACGACGACGTCTTCCACGCCGACAAGGTTTTCATCCACAACCTCATCACCGCGCAGTCTCCCGACATCTCGCAGGGCGTTGACGCCAAGAAGGCCAAGGGCAAAAAGACCGCGGAGCAGGGCGCCGGAGACCAGGGCATAATGTTCGGCTATGCCACCAACGAAACTCCGGAATTCATGCCGCCCGCCGTCATGTTCGCCCACAAGGTTCTTACGGAACTTGCGCGCGTGCGCAAAAGCGGCAAGGGCCCCAAGTGGTTGAGGCCGGACTGCAAGAGCCAGGTAGCCGTAGAATACAAGGACGGAAAGCTTGCGGGCATCACGAGCGTCGTCGTCTCCACGCAGCACGCCGCGGATGTGGAGCACGCCGAAATTGAAAAATACATAACGGAGAGCATAATCAAGAAGGTGCTCCCCAAGAAATACCTTTCAGACAAGACCGAATACTTCGTGAACCCGACGGGGAAGTTCGTCGTCGGCGGGCCGCAGGGGGACTCCGGCCTCACGGGCCGCAAGATAATTGTGGACACCTACGGCGGCACGGGCCGCCACGGCGGCGGCGCATTCTCCGGCAAAGACCCGAGCAAGGTTGACCGCAGCGCCGCGTACATGTGCCGCTGGGTTGCGAAGAACATAGTGGCTGCGGGCCTTGCGGACAAGTGCGAGCTCCAGGTTGCATACGCGATAGGGCACCCCAAGCCCACCAGCATCACCGTTGACACTTTCGGCACGGGCAAGGCTGATGACGTTGTCATCGCCAAGGCCGTTGAAAAGGTTTTCAGCTTCAAGCCTGCCGATATCGTCAAGCAGCTCGACCTGCTCAAGCCCATTTACAAAAAGACCACGCACTACGGACACTTCACCAAGGCGGACCTGCCCTGGGAAAGCACCGCCAAGGCTGCAGCACTCAAAAAGGCCGCGGGCCTCAAATAAGACATGGCAAAAAAAATTATCAAGAAGGCGGCCTTTGAAGACTTCAAGGTCGCGGATATCTCGCTTGCGGATTTCGGCAGAAAAGAGCTGGACATCGCGGAATACGAAATGCCCGGGCTCATGAGCCTGCGCAAAAAGTACGGCGCAAAAAAGCCCCTCAAGGGCGTGCGCATCATGGGCAGCCTGCACATGACCATTCAGACCGCCGCGCTCATCGAAACGCTCAAGAGCCTCGGCGCGGACGTTCGCTGGTGCAGCTGCAACATATTCTCCACGCAGGACCACGCCGCCGCCGCAATGGCGAAGGCCGGAACCCCCGTCTTCGCCTGGAAGGGCGAAACGCTTGAAGAATATTGGGACTGCACCTACAAGGCCCTCACGTGGCCGAGCGGCAAGGGCCCCCAGCTCATCGTCGACGACGGCGGAGACGCCACGCTCCTCATCCACAAGGGTTATGAGCTTGAAAACGGCGACAAGTGGGTGAATTCCAAATCCGCCTCGGAAGAGGAGGGCATCATCAAGAACCTTCTCAAGAAGGTCTACAAGGAAGACCCCAAGCACTGGCACAAGGTCGTTGCGGAACTCAAGGGCGTTTCGGAAGAAACGACCACGGGTGTCCACCGGCTTTACAAGATGCTGGAAGAGGGCAAGCTCCTCATTCCCGCAATCAACGTGAACGACTCCGTAACCAAGAGCAAGTTTGACAACCTCTACGGCTGCCGCGAATCTTTGGGAGACGGCATCAAGCGCGCCACGGACGTCATGTTCGCCGGCAAGGTCGCCGTCGTCTGCGGGTACGGCGACGTCGGCAAGGGCTGCGCGCAGGCTCTGCGCGGCCTCGGCACCACGGTCTGGGTCACGGAAATTGACCCCATCTGCGCGCTGCAGGCCTCCATGGAAGGCTACCGCGTAGTCACCCTTGAAGACTCCCTCGGTATCGCCGACATCTATGTGACAACCACGGGCAATTGCGACATCATCACAATTGACCATATGAAGAAGATGCGCGACCAGGCCATAGTCTGCAACATCGGCCACTTCGACAACGAAATCCAGGTTGACGCCCTCAAGAAATTCAAGGGCGTAAAGCACCTGGAAATCAAGCCGCAGGTCGATAAATACACCTTCCCCAAGGGCAACAGCATATACCTTCTCGCCGACGGCCGCCTGGTGAACCTCGGCTGCGCCACCGGCCACCCCTCCTTCGTAATGAGCAACTCCTTCACCAACCAGGTCCTCGCCCAGATGGACCTTTGGGCCAACAAGGACAAGTACGAAAAGAAGGTCTACATTCTTCCCAAGAAGCTCGACGAGGAAGTCGCCCGCCTCCACCTGGAACGCATCGGCGCCAAACTCACCAAGCTCACCAAGAAGCAGGCCGCCTATATCGGCGTTGACAGCGACGGCCCGTACAAGCCTTCCCACTACCGCTACTGATTTGGCGGGCGCTTTTGGCGCAGGAGTTCGTTACTTCAAAAACCTCGCACAGGTCACGTATTATTTATACGCTCGCTGCGCGAGGTTTTTTCGTGCCTGCTCCTGCATCCAAAATCGTGCCGCCAAATCGGCGGGCAGGGATTTGATTATTTGCGCGTCATGGAAGAATTCAATATGCCGGCGCTGAGCGGCGGCACCTTTTCTGACGCCGCCTTGGGTGGTAAGTCAACAGACGCGCCTAAAGCGCGTGAGTCTTTATATATTGGGCTTTTTGAGTTGTGAAAGCGGGGCAGGGCGGGGATTTTGAAAAAAGTGAGAAATATTTAAAAAAGAGATTGATTTTTTTCGGATGATTGCTAAATTCAGCTTCTATGAAACTTCGTAATATAGCTTTGATCGCAACCATCGCAACTGTATCCGCCTTGCTTGGCGGCTGCGCTTCCGATGAAACGGCCCATAAGAAAACCACCGTATTCGGAATCTTCACTTCCGAACCGGAATCCTTCGCATCGAGAGACGTGGCGGCGTTCCCCCTCCGCACGGAAGAAGCTTTCGGCATGGAGCTCCCCTCCGGTGACAGGCTTACGTTCCTCTGGGGCCTCGTTTCCCTCGAAGACTACTAAAATAATCCTCCCCATTTAACTTTCTAAAAAGTCCGGATGCATTGCCGGACTTTTTTGTTTAGAGCCTTTTCTTGCAATATCTGAGGATGCTGCCAAGATGTCGTCAAACAAACGCATATGAAACCGAATCCCGAAAACATCAAAGGCGTGCTTTTTGACCTGGACGGAACCCTTGTGAGCAACTACAGGGGCATACACTCGTGCATAGAGGAGACGCTTTCGTCGATGGGCCTGCCCGTTCCCAGTTATGAGAAGGTTGTCAAGACCGTCGGCGGCTCCATACTGCTGACTTTTGAAAAGATTATAGGCTGCGCGCGCGCGGCGGAGGCGGCGGAGCTTTACGTGAAGCTTTTCCCCAAGCACATTTTTGACGGCCTTGAATCCATGCCCTTCGCGCTGGAAATCCTCAAAGCGCTGAAGGCCCGGGGCATGAAGCTTGCCTGTCTAACAAACAAGGGTCAGGAGGCCGCGGAGGATATTCTGGAAAAGCTCGGGATGCTCAAATTCCTCGACGGCGTGATGGGCACGTCCGTTTATTCAAGCCGCAAGCCGGACCGCGAATTCACGCTCGCCGCGCTTGAAAAGCTCTCCCTTAAGCCTGAAGAGGCGCTGATAGTCGGAGACTCCGTTTTTGACAACAAGAGCGGGGAGAACGCGGGCGTCGCCGTCTGCCTTGTTTCCACGGGCGGAGACAGCGCCGAGGAACTTTGCGAAACCTGCCCGTGGGCCTGCGAAATCTTCAGCGGCATGGAGACCCTCGCAAAAGGGATCTGGGGTTTGGATTTGCGCTCACTGCCGCCGGTCGTCAGATAGCGCGGAAAAGAAAAGGCTTTTACCGCCGCGCGCAAGCCGTCCGGGAGGCCCTGAAATCCGGCCAATGCGGCAACACGCTTCTCACGCTCATCAACGACGTGCTCGACCTCTCCAAGCTCGAGGCCGACCAGATGACGATAAACAGGGTTCCCACGAACATGAAAACCCTGATGACGGACCTTTCCAAAATTTTCCAGTTCAAGGCCAAGGAGAAAAAAATCCCGCTGGAGCTGCATCTTCCCTCGGAAATGCCATCGCTGATGGTTGACCCGCTGCGCCTAAAGCAGGTTGTCATAAACCTGATGGGCAACGCCATAAAGTTCACCAAGGCGGGCGGGATAGACGTCTTTATGGCTTTCACCCCAATATCCGAAAGCGCCGGAAGCTTGGAGTTCTCTGTGAAAGACACGGGCGTGGGAATTTCCGACGAATTCAAGAAGAAGCTCTTCAGGCCCTTTGAGCGCGAGGCGTCCGACAAAATACGCGGCGATTCCGTGATAGAGGGCACGGGACTGGGCCTTTCCATCTCAAAGAGGCTTGTCAACCAGATGGGCGGGGAGATAACGCTTGAGAGCGAGAAGGACGCAGGCAGCGCTTTCATCGTCGTGATTCCGGATGTGGAAATTTCCCGTCTGGCGCCGCCGTCCGCAGTTAGGGCGGAGAAGCCCTCGGGTTCCGGAAGCCACGCTTTCAGCGGCAGGGCGGTGATAGTCGACGACATCGTCATGAACCTGAACATCCTCAGCGCCGTGCTCAGGAAGCTCGGCATAGACCATGCGGCGTTTTCGTCCCCGCGCGAGGCGATGGCCTACATAGAGCGCGAAAAGCCGCCCATA
>JAVBSZ010000119.1:0-3119 GCA_031556415.1 Opitutales bacterium
TGGGGGGGGCGCCGCCGCGCGCGCCCCCCTTGCCACCCACCCCGCCGCCCCCCCTAAAAAAAAAACCCCCCCGGGCCATCGCCAAAACAAACACGACAACCCCCGCGCACAGCCTCATCAGCTGGAAAAGCATATTGCGGAAAAATCCCATCGAAAGCGGAAATCAAATCCCCTTCTCTTTGTGCAGTCAAGATTTTAGCGAGTCGCCGGGCGAATAACCCGCATATAAATGCTTGCCTTGCACCCCGCAAAGGAATGTATTTGCATTACTAGAAAGGACTCACACCCATGGCCGACAAAACCATCTTCCAGAAAATCGCGGACGGCAAAATCCCCGCAAAAATACTTTACAGGGATGACTTCTGCGTGGCGATAAAAGACATCAACCCTCAGGCGCCCACCCACATCCTGCTTTTCCCCATCAAGCCCATAGAGCGCCTTGCCAAGGCTTCGGATGAGGACGCAAAAACGCTTTCCGCCCTCATGCTCGCCGCGCCCAAAGTCGCCTTGGAAAACGGGCTTGAGGACGGCTTCAGAGTCGTCATAAACAACGGGCTTCTGGCCGGAGAGACTGTGCCGCACCTGCATCTGCACATACTCGGCGGCAGGCCAATGCACTGGCCGCCCGGCTGATTTTGGCTTGCGGAAGCGGTTTATGCGGCGTAATTTTTATTATATGCAAAGAAATAAAAAGCCGCATAAACCTCTCGGCTCTAGCTTGCTTTCGCTTCCCTAGAATTGCTTGAAATGTACTCCAGTACAATTCCTGTGCAATTCGGTCGCAAAAGCAACCTGACGCTCGAGTTCCGCTAACCCAAAACACGACACATCCCCTTCGCATTGCTCCGCAATAGCTACCCCCTTTTCTTTCAATCAATTTTTATCCCATCTGAATTATGGATGTTTGCATAATTCAAAAGTTTTAAAGCCAGTTTAATAAAACTATGGAAAAATACTCCGAGACCGCAAAGGTCAGAACCAGCGACGCCGATTCGCGCGCGAACATCAAGCTGCCCAGCATCCTCGAATTCATGCAGGAGGCGGCCACGGACCATGCGGACATCATAGGCGTGGGCCGCAAGGACATCCTGCCAAAGAACCTCGGCTGGGCGCTCACAAAGCTGCACCTAAAGATAGACTCCCTGCCCCGCTGGCAGGAGCGCGTGAAGATAGAGACGTGGCCCTCGTCGCGCTCAAAGGTGATGGCTGAAAGGGAGTTCGTCTTGAGCAATCTTAAAGACGGCGAAGTCTGCGCCAGGGCGCGCACGCAATGGGTGCTCATAAACCTGCAGACGCGCAGGCTTGAACGCATAACGTCGATAAACTCCTGGGAGGACGACCTCAATGAGACGGCCTTTGAAAGCGACATGCGCTTCCCCGCCGCGGACGAAATCGTGCCTGAACACGCCGCAAGCTGCACCGTGAGGAAGGAGGACATAGACCTGAATATGCACGTCAACAACGCCGTCTATCTGACCTGGGCGCTTGAGGCCGTCCCCAACGAGTTTTTCATGGCGCACCGCCCGCGCGAGCTTATGATGAGCTTCATCTCCGAAGTCTCCCCGGGCAACTGCATACTTTCCGAATGCCGCTTTGACGGCCTCAAATCAACCCACTCCATCAGGCTTGCAGGCACCCGCAAAGAATGCGCAAGGGTAAATATTGATTGGACTTCCGGCTGATTTTTCTAAATGCTCCGACACTTTCAAACATGAGCCTAGACGTTTCCACAATCTTTCTTGCAGCAATCTTTGCGTTTTCTTCGGTGTTTCTTCTTGTGCCGTCAAAGCGCCTTGAGGGCCTGGTCAAAGCGTTCCCGCGCTCAAAAAAGACAGCGGCGCTTCTAGCGGGAGCGGCAACCGTGTGGTTCGTCATAATCCTATCCCAGCTTGGCGAGGCCGATTTTGGGGATTACAAGCTGATTTTCATACTGGTCTTCGGCGGCGCGGGCATCCTCTCCTTCTTCTATCTTGACGATTTTTTGAGCGTGCGCGGCCTCTGCGTCCTCCTGCTTCTGCTCTGCCGAGAGTTCATAGACAGCGCCTTCATGCAGGAGCCGGAATCGCGCCTGGTGCTCGTAAGCCTTTCGTATATAACAGTTGTGGCGGCCATGTATTTCGGCACACTTCCATATAGAATGCGCGACCTTATAAACTGGCTTTTTGAAAAGCCGATGCGCGCAAGAATCTTCGGCCTCGGCTTTGCGCTCTGCGCCGCCGCCCTCATAACCGCGCTTTGCATGTACTGATGAAGGCTGAAGGAAAACTCATAGTGGTATCTGGGCCCGCGGGGAGCGGCAAGAACACCGTCTGCGAACGTCTGATGGCGAAGTATCCGAACGTGGAGCGCGTGGTTACCTCCACAAGCAGGCCGCCGCGCGGAACGGAACAGAACGGAATAGACTACAATTTTTTCCCGCGCGAAGAGTTCGAGAGGCTCATCTCGCAAAACGCGTTTTACGAGTGGGCCAAGGTGCACGACAACTATTACGGAACGTTGAAAAGCACGGTGCTGGGCAGGCTAAACAGCGGTAAGGACCTTATTCTGATAATCGACGTGCAGGGTGCGAAGGCCTGGATAAAAATAGCCAAAGAAGATGCGGAAATAAGAAGGCGGCTGACCACGGTCTTCATCATGCCATCGGGCATTGAGGAGCTCAAGGCGCGCCTGCGCACGCGCGCAACGGACAGCGATACGGACATCGCCCGCCGCATGAAAACCGCCGAAGAGGAAATGGGGCAGCTGGAATTTTTTGACCGCGTCATAGATTCAAAAACCAAGGACGAGGATTTCAACGCGCTTGAAAAAATCTATCTGGAAAAGAAATATTAAGTTCATTTTAATGATGCATAAAAAACGCGGAGGCGACTGCCCCCGCGTTTTTTTTGCGCCGCTCTTCTTACAGAAAGTCCGGCAGGATGAATACGAGAAGCACGCGTATGCCCCAGTCAGGCCCGCCGTCGGGCTTTGACGCGTAATAGCGCGCTCCCACGGAAATGCTGACGGGAAGCTTCCCTATTTTGAACAGCTTTCCAACTAGGAAGTTCAGGGGGATTATGTCCTCCCCCGAAGTCCAGTCATGCGTGTATTCTGAAGTGAACATGAGCGAGTACGCCTCC
>JAVBSZ010000177.1:0-12499 GCA_031556415.1 Opitutales bacterium
GAAAGGGCGTATTTTGCGACTGTGAGCATTTGTGAAACCGGAACTGCCATAATTTGATGCCTTCTGATTGTTAAAATTAGGAACTTAAACTCTAAAACTTGCATAGTTCAACACATTTTAGAGAAAATAAAAAAAATCTTGTAATAAGGGCGCGCATGGCTAAAAGCATTTTTCTTTTACACAACACAACTATGAAACACAGCTGCGGAACTATCGGAAAATTTTTCAGGAAAATAACTTTCATTGCGTTTTTATCCGGAACCATCGGCCTTCAGGCGTCGGTGCTATACCTTAAAAACGGCGACAGGCTGACGGGCGACATCGCCGGGCGCGACGGTGAAAAAGTCGTCCTGCAGACCTCCATGGGCGTGCTTAGCGTTCCGCTTGCCGACATCGTCAGGACGGTTGACGGGGACGGCCTTGTGCCCGACTACGCGCCCCCCGCCGCCGTCACGGAAGCCGGCGCAATTGAAGCGGGCAAGCCCGAAGACACTGCCAAGCCCGACCCCTATGCGGACCTTCCCGAATGGATGCGCGAGTACAAATACTTTCTCGGCCGCAACATCCCCGAAGGCTGGAAATTCTGGCTGCGCGGCGGCATGGAGTACAGGAAGACTACGTCCTCCAGCACCTACTACTTCCTCAATTTCAGCGGCGACGGCACCTGGTATGACGTCAACCACTTCAAGTTCATGGCCTATTATGACTACACGAACGAAACGAGCGTGCAGGGCATAGAGAGCACCACGCTCGACAAATACGGCATAGACACCGCCTACCGCCGCGACATCACCCACGACATGCGCGACCCCTTCCACACGGGCGCCGAATACACCTGGTTCTTTGAAAACATCCTCAACTACAAGAAGGACATGGTCAAAAATATCAGGCACCAGGTTGACGAGGCGGTCACGGTCGGTGTGGAATTCAAGTTCCCCGAAGAGGGCCTGAAATTCAGCGTCGCGCCCGGTCCCGCAGTCAGGTACATCAGCGCCGACGGGTATGACCACCACTGGGTCTTCATGGCCGTCCTCTCCGAAGAAATCGAATGGCGTTTCCACGAAATCATGCGCCTTGAGCAGAAGGGCTACATGGGCGTAAACGCCACCAACATCAACCAGAAGAGCCTCTACTTCATGCTCGGCTTCGTCGTCCAGGCAACCGACGTCATGGACATCGCCCTGCGCTACATCTACAATTACGACTCCATCAACTCCTCCACCAACCTGACGACGGAGGAGCGCTTTATACTATCCTTCGAATTCCCCCTCTACTGATTTTGGAGAGCGCTTTTGGCGCAGAAGGTTGTTGCTTCGAAAGCCCCGCACTGGTCATGTACTATCTGTACACTCCCACCGCGGGGCTTTCTTGCGCCTACTTCTGCATCCAAAATCGCTGCACCAAAATCAGTAGAGATTTCTCAGGAATCAACGGCCAAATCAATACAAGTTCGCTCCATTAAAACAGCGTTTATTTGTCTGTGATTTCTAATGCCGCCTTTGGCGTTGAATCTCAAGACGCGCTGAAAGCGCGTGTATATGAAATGAAACCAAAAGAAGTCCCGTTGATATTTAAGTAATGAAGGGGGTAGTCATTGCGCAGCAATACGAAGGGGGCGAATGCCCCCTGGGTAAGTGGCGCCTAGGTGCCCCGAAGCGCGACCAAGCGTCTGGCGGGAACGTGAGGAGTTCGTGTAATCATCTTCACGAGTTGCGGCGCAACTCTCGTGCAGAGCTACGCCTTGCCGCAGGTGTGGGGCGCGTAGCCCCACGAAGAAAATATAGCAACTATGCCTTGTTGTTCCTGCGGCGCTTGAGGGCGAAGAGCAGGGCGCCCAGGCCAATGAGTGCTGCGAGATGCGCGGGTTCGGGGATGGGCGTGTAGGCGGCGATTTGGATGATGTCGAGGACGCCCGTGAGCGCTTCGTCGAGCTCGTATCCGTATTCTTGCGCCATGGTGCTGGCGTTCCAGGCTATGACAGAGTTGTCGTCATACAAAATACCGATGAGGTTGTCGTCAGTCTCCCAGATTGAGAGTATGCTCTTGTCCGCCTGCGCCACGCTGAAGCTGGTTTTCGCGTAGGTGCTCGCATTCGTGTTTTCAAAATCCCTCACATAGAGCATGCCCGCGCTGTCAACAAAGGCGAACTGGTAGGGGCGCGTGGAGTCCGCATAGAAGTTCCCCATCGTGAAAAACTGTATGGGGCTGGTGTAGATGGTTGAATCCCCTATTTGGAAGTATCCGCCGTTTGTGCCGCTGGTCGTGTTTCTGCTCATGGAGGGCGCGCCTGCCGAGGCCCCTGGAACGAGGAAGGCGTAGAGGTAGTACTGCGTGGTGGTAGTGGTCTGGCGCGAGATGAGGGAATATACGCGGCCGTCGGCGCACACGGAGAGGTCCAGATATGAGTCAACGAGGTTTGCGTTGTTGGGGCCGATGAAGGTTCCGCTTCCGACAGTCATTTTTGAGAGAGTGCCTCCCGAAGCGTCCAGCGGGTCCGGATAAAAATTCACGTCGCGCGCGGCGCTCTGGGTCGCCATCGTGGCCGCGCCGTTTTTCGTGCGCAAGAGCATGAGGCCGTCCGCGCCCGAGAGGTTGGGGCAGACGTTGGTTCCGTAGGCTATGGAGTTTGCGCCGGCGTAGGCGGAGTCCGCCAGCGTCTGCGAGCCGAGTATGCTTCCGTAGGAATCCAGGTAGTACAAAGTCCTCGCGCTCGCGCTCTCGGCGCTTCCGGAGAGGGCTATGAAGGCCGCGTTGCTCCAGGAGCTTTGTCCGAAGAGCGATGCGGCGAATAGGAGGGGTAGCATGGGTAGAATTCGCTTCATCTTGTCCAAGATTTTTTCAGACAGGGCGTTCCAGTCAAGACTTTTTTGAAGCGCAGCCGCGCCTGTTTTTGAGGCCGGATTTTTTTTAAAGATTATTGTTGATTTTTGGTTTTGAGGGTGTAGCTTACTGACCCTTTGAAAAATTTTTCTCGGCGTTTCGCGGAAAAGCGCGTTTCGGCGGCCATAATATTTTCACACATTATATAAGAAGAATATGAAACAGATCAAACTAAACGTATCAAACAGGGAGAAGGTTGGCGGAACGACCTCCGGCCGTTATCGCAAAGAAGGCAAGATTCCCGCCGTCATCTACGGCGAAAGCGGCGCAAAGAACCTCCTGATTGACGCGAAGGAATTTTTCGCAACCAACAAGGCTATAAGCGGCATCGCGGCCCTCTTGGAAGTGTTCTTTTCCGACGGCACGGAATCGCGCTATGCGATGATCAAGGAAGTGTCGCGCAACCCAATTACCGACGAAATCCTGCACGTGGACCTCATCGAGGTTGTGCGCGGCAAGCCCATGAAGACCGTCGTCCCCTTCCACGTCACGGGTGAATCCGTCGGCGCGAAGAACGAAGGCGGCGTCCTCGAAGTGCACATGCACGAAATCAAAATCACCTGCCGCCCGCGCGACCTGCCCGAAAGCATCTCGCACGACGTTTCCGACGTCAGGGCCGGACAGTACGTCCACCTTAAGGACATCAAGCTGCCCGAAGGCGTCTCCCTTGACATGGACGGCGACAGGATGATAATTTCCTGCAACATCACCAAGGCTGAAGCCTCCGCAGCAGACGCGGCCGCAGCGGCAGCGGCTCCCGCCGCCGAAGCCAAGAAGGCCTAGTTGCTTTTCCGCAGGCGTCTTATTGCAGAATGAAACGCTTGCTTATTCCGCGCTTAAGGCGCATTGTTCTTTGAAATGTCGATAAAAATGGCAGTGGGCCTGGGAAACTCGGGCGAAAAGTACGCTCTCACGCGGCACAACGCGGGGCGCATAGCCCTGTGCAGGTTCGCCGCAAAGGCGGGGGCGCAGTTCAAGTACAGCAAATTCTGCCGCGCCCATTTTGCCGATGTTCCCGAAAAATTCGGCCCCCTAAAGCTCTGCTTCACGGACGGCTTCATGAACGAGAGCGGCGTCAACCTTAAGGCCGCGCTGAAATTCGCGGGCGTCAGGATTGACGAGTGCGTGGTGCTTTATGACGATATCACGCTGGACTGCGGCAGAATCAAGCTTGCGGCCTCGGGGTCGTCCGGCGGGCACAACGGAATTGCAGACATCATCGCGCACTGCGGCGAGGGTTTTGCAAGGCTCAAAATCGGAATAGGCGCGCGGCCCGACAAACGCATGGATCTGGCGCACCACGTTCTGGGCGTCATGCGCGAGGAGGAGCTTGCTGCTCTTTTCGCTCTTGACGACAGGATAGCCGAAGCGCTCGTGCTCTGCGCAAAGCAGGGGGTTGCAAAGGCGCAGAACAGCGTCAACCGCGCTCCGGAAAAGGAGAGGCCCGAAAATATCGACAAAAACGACAGCACCGAGGGAGAAAAGGCCCTCTAAAAAATTTACAACCAAACAACAGCATACATGAAGACCAAAAAATACAACGCAACATTCATTCTCGATACGAGGGGCTATGACAAGCCCGTTGATACGCTTGTCGAAAAGCTCAAGGGCGTGATTGAATCCGTGGGCGGCAAGGTTGAAAGCTCGGAAAACATGGGGCAGAAGCAGTTTCTGCGCGTGGTTGACCGCAAGCTCCCCGCGGGCATATACGTTTCATTCGTTTTTGAAGCGGGTCCCACGGCTCCGGCCCAGATCAAGGAAAAGCTCCAGCTCGACAGGACGGTCAACCGCCTGCTCATACTCGCGGCCTAAAGCCGTTTTCGCTCAATAACCCTCAATCCGTACGCGCATGGCCTCTTTTAATAAAGTAATTTTGATGGGAAACCTGGTCAGGGACCCCGAAGTCAGGCAGACCCAGAGTGGCACCAGCGTATGTCGTTTTTCCGTCGCCGTCAACCGCTCCTACACGGGGCAGGACGGCACCCCGCGAGACGAAACCTGTTTCGTCGAGGTTGACTGCTTCGGCAAGACCGCGGAGAACATCGGGAAGTATTTCACGAAGGGCAAGCCCATCCTCGTAGAGGGCCGCCTCCGCCAGGACAACTGGGACGACAAGACCACGGGGCAGAAGCGCAGCAAGATGATGGTCGTGCTGGAACGCTTTGAGTTCGTGGGCTCCGCATCCGGCTCCCGCGGCGGCGACAGCTCTTACGACCAGACTCCGGACTACGAGCGCAGCGCCCCGCAGGCGCGCCAGCAGGCACGCCCCGCGGCCCCCGCCCAAGAGGACATGGAGGACGACGACGTCCCCTTTTGATAAATCATTTTAAAGAAAAACACCTAGCATAAGAAAACAAATTACCATGGCATCCACCAAAGTATTACTCGTAAAGCCGATAGAAGACCTCGGCGGAGAAGGCGAACAAGTTACGGTCAAGGCCGGATACGCGCGCAATTTCCTGCTTCCCAAGAAGCTCGCGCTTCCCGTCAACCAGGCCAATAAGAAGATGGTCGAGGCGCTCATCAAGGCGCGCGAAACCCGCATGGCCAAGGAGCTTGACGGGGCAAAGGCGCTCGCCGAAAAGCTCGCAAACGTGTCCATCGCGATCGCGATGAAGACGGGCGAGGGCGGCAAGCTCTTCGGTTCGGTCACGGCGCAGAACATAATAGACAGGCTCGCGGATGACGGCATAGTCCTCACCAAAAAGCAGCTGCACATAACCGAGCACGTCAAGGAGCTCGGCAAGCACAGCGCGCACGTGAAGCTGCACAAGGACGTGAAGTTCGACATCGAATTCGAAGTCGTTTCCGAAAACCCGATCAACGAAGAGAAATAAGTTTTTTCAGCAGCAGAGAAACCCGAAAAGCCTAAGGAGTTCGCGCTATGCCGCAGGGAGATTCAAATTCCAAGCAGACAAGACGAACTAACCGAGGTTCTTCGGGTTCTTCCGTTTCCGGGCTTGGAAGCGTTTTGGCCGCGGAAGACCTCGGGGTCTCGCGCGAGCTTCCGCACAACATAGACGCGGAAGAGGGCGTGATAGCCAGCATGATACTCGACAACGAGGTCATCACAAACTGCATAGCGCAGAAGGTTCGCGAGAACTACTTCTACTCCCCGCGAAACCGCAAAATTTTCTCCTCAATAATGGCGCTTTTCATGGCGGGAAAGCCGGTGGACATGATAGTGCTCGCCAACCGCCTTTCGGATGACAACGAGCTTGCGCAGATAGGCGGAATAGAGGAGCTCTCGCGCATATCCGGGCGCATTGAAACGCACGCGAACTACCGCCACTGGCTTGACATCGTGCGCGAAAAATATTTCCTGCGCGAGCTCATAGGCGTATGCGCAAAGACCATAGAGGGCGCTTACACAAGCCAGGGGGAGCTCGACGTCTTCATAGAGGGCGTTGAGCAGAAGGTCCTCGGCATAAGCCAGGACAGGGTGACGGACTCCGTCAAAAAGGCCGGAGAGCAGGTTGACGGGGCGGTCAAGCTCATCAACAACATGATAGTCAACCGAGGTGAGCTTACGGGCGTGCCCACGGGCTTCACTGCGCTTGACAACCTCATGCGCGGCCTCCAGAAGAACGAAATGATAGTCATAGCCGGCCGTCCCGGAACCGGCAAGACGTCAATCGCCCTCAACATGGTTGAAAGCGCCATCTTCCACAGAAAGCGCTTTGCAACGCTGATATTTTCTCTTGAAATGGGCGCGGAGCAGCTCTACATGCGTATGATTTCCTCACGCGCGCGCGTGGACCAGCACAGCCTGCGCGAGGGCTACGTGCCCAAGACCGCCCTGCACGATATTAACAAGGCTGCCGGAGAGCTCAAAGACTCCCCGCTGTGGATTGACGACACGGCGGACATGAACATTTTGGAGATGCGCGCAAAGGCCCGCAGGCTCCAGCAGCAGCTTTTGCGAAAGGGCGAAAGATTGGGCCTGATAGTTGTCGACTATCTGCAGCTGCTCAAGGGCATGGACTCCCGCGCCCCGCGAGAGCAGCAGGTTGCGGAAATGTCGCGCGGCATGAAGGCCATGGCCAAGGAGATGGGCGTTCCCGTCGTGGTGCTGGCGCAGCTCAACCGCGAGAGCGAAAAGGAGGGCAGCGGGGACCCGAAGGCCAGCCAGCTGCGCGAATCCGGCTCAATAGAGCAGGACGCCGACGTCATTTTGCTCTTGAGTTGGCAGAAAAAATCTGCGACGCCTGACGCCGTAGCCGCGGACAGCAGCCAGCGGCTCGTCAAGGTTGAAATCGCCAAGCAGAGAAACGGGCCGACGGACTACGTCAACCTGATATTCAACCGCAATTTCACGAGATACGAAAACTATTTAAAACAAAAAGATGATGCTTAGGACTATTGCGCGCATTTTGCGCGCTTTTGTCATTTTAGGAAGACGTTCTCTTTGATAAGCATAACAACAGATAACATAAATTAAAAAATGTCTGACAAATTTCCAAAAAAAGCATGCGATATAATTGTTGATAATATGGATTCCATCTATAAAATTATCTCTAATCGTGGACGTGGAGAACTCACTGGTATTCCTACGGGTTTTACGGTACTCGACAATCTCATGCGCGGCTTGCAGAATGAAGATCTCATTGTGATAGCGGGCGATACTGGTATCGGAAAAACTTCTATGGCGCTCAACATGGTTGAGAGCGCTATCTTTGGAAAAAAATGCGTGCATACTTTGATATTCTCACTCGAAATGAATGCCAAACAGATATGTGATCGCATTATATCTTCTCGTGCTCGCGTCGACCAGCACAGCATTCGCGAGGGCTACGTGCCCAAGACCGTCCTGGAAGACATAAACAAGGTTGTAGTAGAACTTAAAGATTCTCCGCTTTGGATCGACGACACCGCGGATATGACGATTTTTGACGTGCGTAACAAAGCGAGATGTTTGCAACAAAAGTTGTCGGAATCTGGGGAGAAAATAGGATTGATCGTTGTGGACTATTTGCAACTGCTTAAGGCGTTCGATTTTAATGTGCCACGACAACAGATAATTGCGGAGATGGCTCGGGAGCTTAAGGCTATGGCAAGAGAAATTAGCGTTCCTGTAGTAGTGCTCTCTCAAATAAATCGCAAAAGCGGAAGCGAAATGCGAGAGCCTTGCATATCAGATTTGTATGAAGCCGGCTCGATAGAGCATGCCGCCGACGTCATTTTGCTCTTGAGTTGGCAGAAAAAATCTGCGAGTTATAACGAGCTATACGCCGACAACAGCCAGCGGCTAGTTAAAGTTGAAATCGCCAAGCAGAGAAATGGGCCTACAGGCGCCGTCCGATTGATTTTCAACCGTAATTTCACGAGATACGAAAACTATTTAGAACAAAAAGATGACCAGTAAGCAGATATTCCGCGTGTTTTGCGCGGCGGGCGCCTTGTTTTTTGCGTCCGCGCAGGTCTTTGGGCAGGTTCTGCCCCCCACGGGAGGGCCTTTGCGGCCCAGCGCGCTGGCCCCCCAGCGGGAAACCATGGAGGAGCAGCAGGCCCGCATGACGGTGGAAAGGATTTCCATAAGGTTTGAGGGGCCGCAGCACGTCTCGGAAGACGCGGTCATGGCGCACGTCAAGCTGCGCAAGGGCATGAATTTTGACCAGAGGTCTTTGGACGCCTCCGTGCGCGCGCTTTACGAATCCGGCTTTTACGACTTTGTCGAGGCCAACAAGTCCGTGGCGTCGCCAGGGAAGATGGACATTGAATTTTTCATCGTCGCCAAATACAAGGTGGCGCAGGTGATTTTCAGCGGAAACGAGGAGTTTAAATCGGACCGTCTGCGCCGCGAAATTGAAACTTACGCCGGCGGCGTGCTTGATGACCGCGTAGTCAAGCGCGACGTGGACAAGCTCAAAGACTATTACTGGAAGAAGGGCTACTCGCAGGCCAAGATAGACTTTCTAATCGAACGCAACGACGAGCTCGGGCAGGGCGTTGTGCGCTTTGAAATCAGCGAGGGCGAGGACGTCTCCATTGAGAACATCACCTTCGTGGGCAACGAGCACATTGACGAGGACGACCTGCGCGGCGAGATGAAGACGGACACCTGGTGGTGGCTCATTTCAAACCTCACAGACTGGGGCCGCCTCAACGACGAAGACTTCATGGCGGACCTGGAAAAGATACGCCAGTACTACCGCAACCACGGCTTTCTCGACGTCGAAATCGACGAGTCAAAAGTTAAGTTCGATTTCCCCGATCCGGACGAGCCGGGCGAGATGGACATCACAATAGAGGTCAGCGAAGGCCGCCAGTACAAGGTTGGAGACATCACCTTCCGCAACAACACCCTCTTCACTTCGGAAAAGCTTTACGAGTTCGTGAAATATCACAAGCTCACAAACGGCAACATTTTCTCCCCTAAAAAGATAGACCAGCTCGTCGACGACATAAGGGACTTCTACGGGGAATGGGGCTACATTGAAACCTTCGTGCGCGCGCTGCGCCGCCCCAACCTTGAAACGGGCGACATAGACGTGATTATAGACATCACCGAGAGCGACAAGTACTACCTTGAATCAATCTCAATACAGGGCAACACTAAGACCAAGAGCGAGGTCATCATACGCGAGCTCGCGCTCGCCCCGGGCGAAGTGTTCGACCTTGTCCGCATGAAGGCCTCCGAAAACCGCCTCAAAAACACGCGCTTCTTTGACGAAGTCACCATTTCCCCCGAAGTTACGCCCATCCCGGGCAGAAGGAACATGCGCATAATAGTCAAGGAGGGCCGCACGGGCAACCTCACTTTCGGCGCGGGCTTCAGCACGGTTGAAAGCTTCGTCGTCACCGCGGAGCTCTCGCAGAGCAATTTTGACTACTCCAACTACAGCAACCTCTTCCAGGGCGCCGGGCAGAAATTCAGAATACGCGTCTCTTTGGGCCTCGAGTCAAGCCAGGTGATCATAGGCTTCGAGGAGCCGTGGGTTTTCAACCGCGAGGTCGGCTACGGCTTCGAGCTTTTCAGGACGGACTCGGGCTACTATTCCGACGAATATTCCGAAGTGCGCACCGGCATGACGCACTACCTGCGCAAGCGCATAATAGAGTACATCGAAGGCCGTCTCGCGTACACCGTGGAAGACGTCAATATCTACGACGTTGAAAGCTACGCGCCGAACACCATCAAGGACGAGGAGGGGCACCGCTCCATATCGCAGATATCGCTCAGCCTCCTGCGCGACACGCGCGACAACATCATGATGCCCACAACCGGCACGCGCTTTGAGCTTGTGCAGACGGTCGCCGGCGGCCCGCTTCTGGGGCAGACAAACCTTTACAGGATAGAGGGCAGGGCGGGCGTGTGGCTCAGGCTTGCGGACTATCTGCCGATAGGCGGCCCGCCGGACGCGCACGTGTTCTCCGTAGTGGGCAGGACGGGCTCCGTCACCGAATACGGCGGCAGGGACCTTCCCTTCTTCGAGCACTTCTTCCTCGGCGGCGCTTACAACATGCGCGGCTTCAAATACAGGAAGGTGGGCCCCATGGAAAATGGCGAGCCCCTCGGCGGCAAGACCTTCGGCTACCTCTCCTTCGAATACTCCTACAAGATTTTCGAACCGCTTAGAATCGCCGTGTTCTACGACATCGGCTTCGTGAACGAAAACAGCTGGGACTGGAACGCGTCAAACTACAATGACGACTTCGGCATAGGCTTCAGAATCATGCTCATGGGCGCCCCCATGCGCATAGACCTGGGCATACCCATCACCACAGGCCCCGAAAACGACGACGGCATGCAGTTCAACTTCTCCTTCGGTACGGTCTTCTAAATCAAAGCAATATGGAACAAAAAGGCAAAAAAGCTTGAAAGATTCCAAAACCTATATTTACTCCCACAAAATTAAATAAACCAATCCATGAAAAAACTTATAATAACAGCAGCATCGCTCTTCGCAGCCGCCGTAATCTACGCGGCTCCGGTAATTTTCGTCGTAGACACCGCGCAGGTGTACGCAAACTACTACAAGGCAAAGGAAACCGCCGCGCAGATACAGGCTTCCGTTGACCAGACAAACCAGGAACTCCAGAAGATGGAAGAGCGCCGCCAGGCCATAGTCAAGGAACTCCAGACCGTTCAGGAAAAGGTACAGAACCCGGCCCTCGCAGAAGCCGCCAAGCAGAAAATAGTCCAGGAAGAGGGAGAACCCAAAGTGCAGGAACTGCGCCGCCTCGAACAGAACGTTCAGACCATGCGCCAGCAGGCCTCCCAGAGGCTTGAGCAGAACGCCCAGAGCGTCCGCCAGGTTCTTCTCGGCGAAATCAAGGAAGCCGTTTCCAAAATCGCCGAAGCCAAAAAGGCAGACTTCGTAATCGAAAAGGGCATCTGCTTCTTCTCAAAGCCCGAGGCCGACCTTACACAGGAAGTCATCGCGGCGATTAATGCCGGCGCTCCGGCCGCCAACTAATTTTTGGCTGACGCTTTTCGCGAATAGCGGCGTTGCTTCAAAAATTCCACACAGGTCATGTACTAATTTGTACACTCCCTGCGTGGAATTTTTTTTGCGCCTTGCTCTTCATCGAAAATCGTTCAGCCAAAAAAGCTTATACTTTTGGAGATAAATCCATCCGCTTAAAAAAGGCCTGCACTGGTCACGTACTACTTGTACGCTCCCACCGCAGGCCTTTTTTGCGTATGAATTTCTCATCCAAAATCACTGCGCCAAACTTGGCTGACTTGTTTGCGCCTAATCGCGCCACTTCAAAAACCTCGCACTGGTCACGTACCACTTGTACGCTCCCACCGCGAGGTTTTTTCGTGCCTGCTTTTTCATCCAAACCGTACGGCCAAAAGGAAGAACGTATCAGATTTTCTTATGATGCCGCTAAAGCGGTGAGTCGAATGTCTACGCGCTTTCAGCGCGTGTGTTAAAATATAAATCAAGCTGAATCTCATTTCTCATTTTGATGGCAAATGGGGGTAGTTATTGCGGAGCAATACGAAGGGGGCGAAAGCCCCCTAATGAAATGGCACCTTGGTGCCCAGAGCTTGCTACGGCAAAAAAGAAGACTGGCAGCCTACCCCTAGGCTGCCAGTCAGTTATTTTCTACTTTATTTATTTACCCCATCTCCCATTAGGAGAAATTTGGAAAATATTTTCTTATGTTCGATTGCAAGCATTGGGATTTTTTTTCATAAGTAAAGCGATTTTTTAATTTTTTTTGAAATTTTTTTCGGATATGCGGATTTATCCCGAAAAAGGGGGGGGGCTGAGTTCATGGGATGTCTTATAGACTTAATTATAGGACAATTATGTAAATGAAAAAAATACTTTATGAGGCCGCGTGTTCGAAATTTTTAGAAAAATATTGACCGGCTTCAATTTTTCATTAGCGTTTGAGATGACCAATTTAAATAGGATAGGGCAGGGTTTTAATTTTTAAAGGAATCTGGATATGAAACTAAAAACGCGTTTTATTGCAGCATTTGTTGCTTCTCTTCTTGCAGCTTCCGCGGGCTTTGCGGAGAAAATGTACTGGGCTTCACCCACCCAGGCGGACGCCACGGGGGCAAACACGGAGACCCGCTGGAGCACGTCGCAATCTTCCGTCATCAATCCTGCTGCTGCGCCGTCGCTTACGGACAGCACCCTGCAGATAGACATAA